>JAFLRN010000139.1 GCA_022511385.1 Acetatifactor sp. | reverse complement strand
TATTATGAAAGCATTTCAATCAGTTCTTCATGTCCTGTTCATATTGTGTTATAATCTGTTATAGTTTTTTCTTTCCCTGATTTTACCCTTATGAGGGTTCGTAACACGAGGGGAAAAATATAACACAAGGGAAAGAATACCAATTTACATTAGGAACAGAAAACCGAATTAAGAGATTAATTTAAAATAGAGAGGAATGTATACATGAAAGACATTGTTCGGGAAATTGCTGCACTGAAGGAACGCTACACAAAAGCAATTGCAGAAAGGTCGGAGGGAAAGACGGTCAGTCGGGAAGAGTTTACTCTGTTGCTGAGCGGAATTTCCACTTGCCGGCGGGTTCCAGGAGTACCTGCACATATGGGATATGAAAGTCTGTATCACTGCGAGAGTGAGGAGGATGTAAGGCAGGTGAGGGAGCATCTGGAGCGGCTGTTCCACGTCACCGACAAGGATTCTTTAAAAAGAGCCTGTGTCCAGGTATATCACGGCAGCAATGAGTATGAGCAGTTTATGACTTTTTGGAGTGGCGCGCCGCTGTTTGACATCAAAGAGCTGAACCCTGATGGACGGAGAGGATTTTTGCACTGTAAGAAGCTGGCAGAGAATTTTCTTCCTATTGTGCGAGAGAAAGGTTTTTATGCATGGGATATTGATAACATAATCGGACTCTGCAGGAGCGCTGTTGCATGCGGCATCCTCTCGGATGAGGAATTCTGGCTGGCTACAGACCCGTGGGTGCGCAAGGCGCAGGTCTTTTATCATTCCTATGAGGAGTACGCCATAAGCAGCCTGTGCGGTGCAATCTATGATATGGGAAGGTATGATGACGATGTAAGTGGATTCTTTGATATCAATCGGAATCTGGTGGAGAATCTGCTGGGAGAGGGCGGCGCATGGCAGAGAAACGCCTGGTATGTCCCCAAGGAGCGCGAATGGGCAGTCCTGGTGGATGGAAACATGGGCAGCATGGGGTGTTTTGTAACAAAGAGGGCCCTGAGCGAGGGAAATATTGGGTATATGTACCGGGATGAGCCCGCCCCGAACTATCCCGACAGCGGATGGAGGTTCTTTGTGGGAGACGAGTCAGATGAGTACATAGACAACCCGGATAACACATCGGTCTGCGTTCTGAATACTGTGTACAATCTCTGGCCGGACGCAATGGCCTATCTCCATGCAGCAGTGGGAAGAAGGTTTGGAAGACAGAAAGACGGTTGGGTGGAAGAATAATGGACGAAAAAAAACACATTCAAAGATGGCGCCTGATCCTCGGACAGGAGAGCCAAGATCGATTTCAACAAATGGGCGGAGCAACCCTCACCCAGGAGCAGGACCTGATGGACCAGGCCCTTGCAGCCATCTACAACCGCACTGAATCCGGCGGCTTCGGTACCTCTGGCGGTGGTGCAGGCCGTGGCCCCTCCAATCCCCAGATCAGCAAATGGCTCGGTGACGTGCGCAGCCTTTTCGACAAAGAACTGGTAACAGTGATCCAGGGCGATGCCATGAACCGCTGCGGTCTGAAACAGCTTTTATTCGAGCCAGAGCTTTTGGAACAGGTAGAACCAGATATCAATCTGGCATCCACCATCCTGATGCTGAAGGAACAGATTCCCAAACGCTCCAAGGAAAGCGTGCGCGCCTTTATCCAGAAGATCGTGGAGGAGATCAACAAGCTGTTGGAACAGGACATCAGGAGGGCTGTGACGGCTGCTGTGAACCACAGAAAGCATTCCCCCATCCCATCCGCGGCGGCATTGGACTATAAGAGTACCATCTCCCGGAACCTGAAGCATTACAGCCCGGAGCTTCACACCATTGTACCGGAGCACTTTTACTTTTTTGACAGGACCAGCACCACTGCCGCCAACAAATGGACGGTGATCCTTGATATCGACCAGAGCGGTTCCATGGGGGAGTCCGTGATCTATTCCTCCATTGTCAGCTGTATCCTTGCCAGCATGTCAAGCTTGACCACCAGGATTGTGGCCTTTGACACCAATGTGGTGGATCTGACGGAGAAGAGCGATGATCCTGTGGATCTTTTGTTTGGCTTTCAGTTGGGGGGCGGCACGGATATCGACAAGTCCCTCGTCTACTGTCAGCAGTTTATTGAGAACCCCTCCAAGACCCTGTTCTTCCTGATCTCCGACCTGGAGGAGAACAGCAACCGCGCAGCCATGCTGCGTCGTCTGGGCGAGATGAAGGAGTCGGGTGTTACAGTGGTCAGCCTGCTGGCCATGGCGGACGGCGGAAGGCCATATTATGACGAACAGATGGCCCAGAAGGTAGCGGCAATGGGAATTCCCTGCTTCGCCTGCAATCCCCAGATGCTTCCCCAGCTGTTGGAGCGGGCGCTGAAGGGACAGGATCTACAACAGTTCCAGAAGGAGTTTGAAAAGCGGAAGAGCCGGTAACGGG
>JAFLRN010000138.1 GCA_022511385.1 Acetatifactor sp. | reverse complement strand
GTAAATTTGCGTAGATTTATAACGATTTACACAGATTAAGGGTAAAAAACAAAAAATGAAAAAAGTGCCTAAAAGCCCAAAATATCAAGGTTTGAAGGCTTATGAAGGGATATAAGAGATATGATAAAAATTCTATTTGTCTGCCACGGCAACATCTGCCGCAGCCCCATCGCCGAGTTCGTCATGAAGGACCTCGTCGCAAAATCCAACCTCACATCTGCTTTCTACATCGCATCCGCCGCCACGAGCAGCGAGGAAATCTGGAACGGCGTCGGAAACCCCGTCTACCCGCCCGCAAAGTCCAAGCTGGCAGAACACGGCATCAGCTGTGCCGGAAAACGTGCGATCCAGCTCAACCGGGCAGACTACGACAAATATGATTACCTCATCGGTATGGACAGCGCCAATATCCGCAACATGCACCGCATCCTGGGCGGCGACCCGGAGGGCAAGATCACCAAACTGCTCTCCTTCGCAGGCTATGACCGTGACATTGCAGACCCCTGGTATACAGGCAATTTCGATGAAACTTATCGGGATGTTCTCGAGGGCTGTCAGGCTTTGCTGAATACCTTAAAAGCGGAACAGAGGCTGTGAGGCGGCTGCAACAGTATTTGCACAGTATTGTTTTATGCGCTAAAATGGAGCATTGAAAAAAGGAAGAATTGTAACATGATACAAGCAGTCATCTTCGACATGGACGGCACTCTCATTGACACAGAGAAATACTACCGTCGCTGCTGGCCCAAGGCCCTGGCGGCCTTCGGATACCACATGACCGACGAACAGGCCTTGATCCTGCGTAGTCTTGGCCGTCCCTTTGCCATCACCCAATTGAAAACATGGTTTGGCGAGCAATTGGACTATCATGCTGTCAGGGAGAAGCGTAAAGAATTTGTGGAGGAATGCATTGACAGGGAGGGAATCAGTTTAAAACCTGGAGCCCTGGAACTGCTCCAGTCGCTGCGCAGGCGGCGCATCACCACTGCTATCGCTACCGCCACAGATATGGAGCGTACGGAGAGATATCTGAAAAAAGTGAGGATTTTCGAATACTTTGACAAATTGATCAGCGCCACCATGGTGAAGGAAGGAAAGCCTTCCCCGGACATTTATCTCTATGCATGTGAACAGCTGAAGCTTAAGCCAAATCAGTGCATTGCCGTGGAGGATTCTCCAAACGGTGTGCGGTCCGCCTACCGGGCAGGCTGCAGGGTGGTCATGGTGCCGGACCAGACGGAGCCGGATGATAATTTGCAGGAATGTCTGTGGGCCTGTGTGGATCATCTTACAGACATTGAAAAAATCTTGGAATGAAACAAGAAACTACGAAAAAAGCAATAGGATATACAAGCAATATGTATTAGTCAAACCATAAATATTTTAGCACTGTGATTGCTATTTCATATGTTCACCCAGTGCTTACAGATATGCTCTAAGCTATTGCAGGTCTGCTCTACGCTAGGCTATTGCAGGTCTGCTCGAAACTATTGCATTTTGCACCCCATTGTGTTACTATTTTAACGATAAAAATGGCGTGATTTGCCAGAGGCATATGGAGGTGCAGGCGGTGAGCAGAGGCTCCATAGCTATATAAAAACAAATATGAAAAACGCTTGTCCTATGGGGCAGAAAGGAAGTAAGGAAATGAAACAGGGTTTTGACGACATTATTGCAAAGGTTAAGGAGTGCGGTAAAAAGAAGGTGGCCGTGTCCGTGGCTCAGGATTCCGCTGTGCTGGAGGCAGTGCAGGCTGCGCGTGAGCAGGGAATCGCGGATGCGGTTCTGGTAGGTGATGAGGCACAGATCCGCGAGGTCGCTGCCTCCATCAACATGGATCTTTCTGGCTTTGAGATCATTAACGAGCCCGATATGATTCAGGCCTCCCTGACAGCCGTAAAGCTGGCTCATGACGGCAAGGTGGACATGTACATGAAGGGCTTGATCGATACCAAAAATTTCTTAAAGAGTGTGCTGGACAAAGAAGTCGGACTTCGTACTGGCGGCGCGCTGTCCCATGTGGCTGTGTTTGAGGTGCCCGGTATGGAAAAGCTTCTGTACCTTACAGATGTGGCCTTCATAACCTATCCCACGCTGGAGGACAAAGTACATATCATCAACAATACCGTTCCCGTATGTAAAGCCTGCGGCGTAGAAATGCCCAAGGTAGCGCCTCTGGCGGCAGTGGAGGTGGTAAACCCCAAGATGCCTGCTACAGTGGAGGCTGCTGAGCTGACAAAGATGTGCGAGGAGGGACAGATCACAGGCTGCATCGTTGACGGCCCTCTTTCCCTGGATCTTGCCATTGACCCTGAGGCAGCAAAGCACAAGGGTGCTACAGACCGGAAAATTCAGGGCGACGCGGATATCCTGCTGTTCCCTGACATCCATGCGGGCAACCTGGTCTATAAAGCAATGGTACATATGATCCCCGGCATGAAGAATGGCTGCATTCTCACCGGTACCAAGGTTCCCGTGATCCTTA
>JAFLRN010000137.1 GCA_022511385.1 Acetatifactor sp. | reverse complement strand
TCATAAAGGATAGTGACAGCAAGATGTACGAGTCTAAACAGCGGCATCACAGCAAGCTTAAGGGCGAGTAATAAAATAATAAGCTGAAATGATCCGATTTCAGATAAAAATATATCTGTATAAAACAGCCGTAGGCATAAAAAATGAATACTTTTGCTTGTAGTCAGTCAGGATAATCATACAGGTCAAATACACAGAGCCGTCATAATCGACGGCTCATTTTATTACAGTTCTGATAAATTGTCCGCATCTATCCACATTTGCATATTGCACTCAAGGTAAAGAGTTTAAAGGAGCACAATGTCTGCAGATTAACAGATTTTATATCCGTGAAGATTTTTACGTCCATATAGCTTTTTCTGCACATTACTTGCAGAAACTGCACATAGTTGTTATAATAATACTGTAGCTTACATACAGCAACTCAGGCTGCAAAAGAACAGGAGGGTACACACATGGCAGTTGTGAAAGAGCTGCTTCGGGGAGAGGCGGACGGCGCCATCAGTTTTGGCAACCATCAGCTGGAGCAGAAGGCAAAGCTAGAAGATTTCGAACACGCAGGGGATATCTTGAAGGTAAAGACCTTCCGGGAGATCACAAAGCTGGAGAAAAACGGCATGTTCCTTTATGAATCTGTGCCGGGAACCAGCGTGGTGGGATTTCTGGAGAAGGAAAACGGTGTTGAATTTATAGTGGAAGGTGCAGAGGATGCCCAGATTACCATAGGCCTGATGGACGACACAGAGTACGAGGTATTTGTGGGAGGACAGAGCATCGGAACCATGAAGACCGGACTTGGCGGCAAGCTTTCCCTGAGTGTGGAGCTTGAAGCGGTCGGAGAAGTGCCCGTGAGAGTTGTACAGGTTTAGAACATTTTTGTTTCATGAGATTGGTTTGTAAGAGGAACACGCCGGGAACATAAACTTCCCGGCGTTCTCAGCGTAATGCTATGCCGCAGAGGTCGATAAAACGAGATGGCGTAACTCAAGGCCGTAAAGGCGGCAAAATGAGACAGTGTAATACAATGCCGCATAAGCGGCGGAATGAGAGGAAACATGGCAAAAGCAAAGAGCGGCACAGTCTTTTTCTGTCAGGACTGCGGTTATGAATCTGCCAAATGGATGGGCCAATGCCCGGGATGTAAGGAATGGAATACCTTTGTGGAGGAAACGGTCAGCAAATCCCCCTATGCAGGGATGAATCACGGCCAGGGAGCAGGACATGGAAGAGGGCCAAAGACCCAGCCCAGCGTGTTGTCCGAGATACAGATCCGCAATGAGGACAGGCTTTCTACCGGAATCGGCGAGCTGGACAGAGTGTTGGGCGGAGGAATTGTGCAGGGATCGCTGACGTTGGTGGGAGGCGATCCGGGCATCGGTAAGTCCACTCTTCTGCTGCAGGTGTGTCGAAATCTGTCCGCAGGCGGACACAAGATATTGTATATATCCGGGGAAGAATCCCTGTCACAGATCAAGATGCGGGCTGACCGAATTGGTCAATTTGCAGAACGGATGCTGCTATTGTGCGAGACAAATCTGGATGACATTGCCGAGGTGATCCGGACCCAGAAGCCGGAGACGGTGGTCATAGACTCCATCCAGACCATGTACAGTGAGAATGTGTCAGCTGCGCCGGGCAGCGTGTCCCAGGTGCGGGAGTCAACAGGCGTTTTGCTGCAGCTGGCCAAAGGGCTGGGGGTATCAGTACTCATCGTAGGCCATGTGACCAAGGAGGGTACAGTGGCAGGGCCCAGGGTGCTGGAGCATATGGTGGACGCAGTGCTGTACTTCGAGGGTGACAGGCATGCCTCCTATCGGATCCTGCGGGGGGTGAAAAACCGTTTTGGCTCCACCAATGAGATTGGTGTTTTTGAGATGCAGGAGCAGGGATTGACCGAAGTGCTCAATGCGTCGGAGTATATGTTGAACGGCAGGCCGGAGGATGCCAGCGGCTCGGTGGTTGCATGCACGATGGAGGGCACAAGGCCTTTGCTTGTGGAGATTCAGGCACTGGTCTGCCACAGCAATTTCGGGATTCCCCGGAGACAGACAACGGGTACGGATTTCAACAGGGTGAACCTGCTGATGGCGGTGCTGGAGAAGCGGTCTGGAATGCAGCTTGCTTCCTGCGACGCCTATGTGAATATTACCGGCGGAATGAAAATTCAGGAGCCGGCAGTGGATTTAGGGATTGTTCTGGCGGTGCTGTCCAGCTTTAAAAACCAAGCGCTGAGTCAGAAATTGGTAGCTTTCGGAGAGGTGGGCCTGAGTGGAGAGGTTCGGGCGGTGAGCCAGGCCAGACAGCGCGTGGCCGAGGCGGAAAAGCTGGGCTTTGAGACCTGCATTGTCCCCCAGGTCTGTGCGGAGGACTGCCGGAAGAACAGCGGTATTGAAATTGTTGGGGTAAGAACGGTACAGGAGGTTATTGACCGGCTGTTTTGATGAGATTTTTTATGAGGATGGCCGGTGAATATATAAACTATGAAATATATAAACCATGAAAATAGAAGCAAATTTAAAATATCTCTTGCAGACTTCCCCTGCTCTGTGTTATAATGTCTTTCGTCGGTGATAACACACAGACACAGGGGAATAGTACAGTGGTAGTGCGGCGGTCTCCAAAACCGTAAACGGGAGTTCGAGCCTCTCTTCCCCTGCT
>JAFLRN010000136.1 GCA_022511385.1 Acetatifactor sp. | reverse complement strand
TCATAATGGAAAGAGAAGAAAAGCTGAAAGCATTGGACGCGGCCATCAGCCAGATCGAAAAGCAGTACGGAAAGGGCGCTATCATGAAGCTGGGCGATCCTTCCGCACAGATGAACGTGGAGACCATCCCCACAGGTTCCCTGAGTCTTGACATTGCACTGGGACTGGGCGGCATCCCCAAGGGAAGGATCGTGGAGATCTACGGACCTGAATCCAGCGGTAAGACCACCGTCACCCTGCATATGATCGCAGAGGTGCAGAAGAGAGGCGGCATCGCGGGCTTCATTGACGCGGAGCATGCGCTGGATCCCGTGTACGCGAAAAATATTGGTGTAGACATTGACAACCTGTACATTTCCCAGCCCGACAACGGGGAACAGGCCATGGAGATCGCGGAGACCATGGTGCGTTCCGGCGCCATCGACATCGTTGTAGTGGACTCTGTTGCGGCTTTAGTACCCAAGGCAGAAATCGACGGTGACATGGGCGACAGCCATGTGGGCCTTCAGGCCCGCCTGATGTCCCAGGCCCTGAGAAAACTCACTGCCGTCATCAGCAAGTCCAACTGCGCAGTCATCTTTATTAACCAGCTCCGTGAAAAGATCGGTGTGATGTTTGGTAATCCGGAGACCACCACCGGCGGCCGTGCCCTGAAATTCTATTCCTCCGTCCGCATGGATGTGCGCAGGATTGAGTCCTTAAAGCAGGGCGGTGAGGTCATCGGCAACCGTACCCGCGTAAAGGTGGTAAAGAATAAGATTGCCCCTCCTTTCAAAGAAGCAGAATTTGACATCATGTTCGGCGAAGGAATCTCTATGGTGGGTGATATCCTGGATCTGGCGGCAGATTTGGATATTATTGTTAAGTCCGGTGCTTGGTATGCCTATGAGGGCAACAAGATTGGTCAGGGCCGGGAGAATGCAAAGCAGTATTTGAAAGACAATCCCCAGGTCTGCGACGAGGTTGCAGCCAAGGTTCGTGCCCATTACGGTTTTGACAGCCCGGAGGGAGCGGCCAAGGATACAGCACAGACAGGAGATGCAGCCGAAGGCAAAAAGGCTTCTAAGGCTAAGTCTGAGGTATAATACAGTGGTGGGCCAGAATCTGCATGAAAATAAAAGGTTGGATGTGAGCGGTCTGGGGATGGCACCTATGGTCTGAGGTGTCGGCATGACCGCTGGAGGCTGAAATGAGGGTTACACGGATTGAGGAATTGACAAAATCCCGCAGCCGGGTATATATCGATGAAGAATTCGCCTTTGTGTTATACAAAGGCGAATTGCGTTCCTACCGCATTGTTGTGGGGGAGGAGCTGGCACCTGAGGACTATGAAACCATCATGGGCCAGGTGCTTCCAAAGCGTGCAAAACTGCGCGCCATGAACCTGCTGAAAAGCCGGGAGTACACCACAAAGCAGCTTCACGACAAGTTGAAGGACGGTGGGTACCCGGAGCGGATCATATCGGAAGCTCTGGCCTATGTGGAGAGCTTCCATTATACCGACGATCTTCGCTATGCAGTGGCCTATATCAGTGGCCACGAAAGTACCCGGAGCCGTCGTAGGATAGAGCTGGATCTGCTGAACAAGGGAATTGATCAGGATACCCTGGATAGAGCCTGGCAGGAGTGGGAGGAACAGGGCGGTACTCAGGACGAGCAGGTCATGATCCGGGAACTGCTTAAGAAGCGGGGCTATGATCCGGAAACCGCGGACAGAAAGGAAATCCAGCGGCAGGGAGCGTTTTTGATGCGGAGAGGATTTTCTGGGGAAAGTGTGAGGAAGGCGCTGTTTTCCAGAGGCGGGTTTGAAGACTATTAAGGGAAATGGGAGTGTTGCGGATATGATTTACTTAGAAAGTATAACCTTCCCCGGTTCGGAGAGGGAATTTGATTTCTTCCTGGGACAGCAGCGAACTTGTTATGATTCCTATTATCCTTTTCATATTTTGTCTCAGCATCATTTGGAGCGGCTTGATTTTGAACCGATCACGATCCTGTATGGAGGTAATGGCAGCGGAAAGACCACTGCGCTGAATGTGATCGCTGAGAAATTGGCCCTCGCCAGAGATTCAGTATACAACCGATCTAATTTTTTCCCGGATTATGTCAAATGGTGTGAGGCGCAAATACCTGTGAGAATTCCCGGAAACAGCCGTATCATCACCAGTGACGATGTCTTTGATTATATGCTGAATATTCGCAATCTCAACGAAGGCTTGGATATTCACAGGGAAGAGCTGTTTGAGGAATACTTGGATGCCAAATATTCCAAGTTTCAGATGAAATCCCTGGATGATTATGAAAGGCTCCGCAAGGTGGTGGAGGCAAGACGCAAGACACAGTCCAGATATGTTCGGGCTAATATGATGGGAAATGTGAGAGAGTTTTCCAACGGAGAAAGCGCTTTTCAGTATTTTGCGGAAAAAATAGGGGAAAACGGACTTTTTCTTTTAGATGAACCGGAAAACAGCCTATCTCCGGGAAAACAATCGGAGCTGGTCAAATTTCTGGAGGACTCCGCAAGATTTTTCGGATGTCAGTTTGTGATATCCACGCACTCGCCGTTTATTCTGGCTATGAAGGGGGCGAAGATTTATGATCTTGATGAAGATCCGGTGGATGTTAAGCTTTGGACGCAGCTTGAGAATGTAAGGGTTTACTATGATTTCTTCAAAAAGAGGGAAGCAGAGTTTGAGAGATACTAGCAAAACAAGGAGTCTGTGAATAAACTACGGAGACTCAAGCGGAATCTTGTACTTGACATTTAAACAATTTGCGTATAAAATTGAAGTGTTGTAAATTGCTTGTTAGAATGTTTTCAGCGTCCCGCAAGGGGCATGTACATACATTCTATATAAACCGCAGAACGGCAACGGTCTGCGGCAAAGTGTACAATGAAAATTAAATAAGGAGGTGCTCCTGTAGATGGAAGCTATTATTGC
>JAFLRN010000135.1 GCA_022511385.1 Acetatifactor sp. | reverse complement strand
GAGCGCCGCCCTGTCACGGCGGAGGTCGTCGGTTCGAGTCCGATCTGGGTCGTTTGCACAAACTGCCGTATTAGTACGGCAGTTTGTGTATAGAAAAAAGTTGGCCGTTCAGCTGGTAGAGCTGACGGTTTTTTTATAAGGAAATAGTTTGTACAAAGTAAAACAGGAGAGTGGGTATGAAGATATGGGAATTCTGGAAACACAAAAAGGATCAGAAGCAGGTCGCTGCGGACACTGTGAAACATCCCTCTGATTCGCCCGGACAGGAGGATGAGGGATTTTGCTTTGACAGGGAACATCATAAGCCTGTGATACGATCCAGTATCTGCACAGGAGAACAGGTGGCCGGATTCAAGGATCTGCGAACCAATCGCTTTACAGAAATCATGCTGATCAGAAATCATGAGGATATAGAGGAGTTTACACAGAGATATGGTATTTCCCGGGAAGAAATCCGCCGGGAATGGTAGAGAGGAAGGCGTATGGGAGATGAACGATGATAATATATCTCAAGGAAGCAGCACCCGGCGACATGACAGGGAGGACCAGAATAATCTAACCGAGGGTAGCATCTGGCGGAAGATCCTGTTCTTTGCGCTGCCTATTTTGTTGGGGCAAATATTTCAGCAATTATACAATACATTTGATTCTCTGATCGTAGGCAAATTTTTGGGAGATCAGGCGCTGGCAGCGGTGAGCTCTTCCGGAAGCCTGATTTTCATGTTGGTTGGATTTTTTCAGGGCGTGGCAATAGGAGCTGCTGTGATCATTGCCAAGGAGTACGGTGCAAAAAACTATAAAACCATGCGTCTGGCGATCCACACGGATGTGGCTTTTGGACTGACAGCCGGAATGTTGCTTACGGTGTTGGGAGTGGTGTTCACGCCCACGATCCTGCGGTGGATGAATACACCAGCGGATGTATTGCCCCAGTCAGTGGAATATTTCCGTTTCTATTTCTGTGGAGCGATCTTTACCGTCATGTATAACATTTTTGTGGGTATTCTTCAGGCGGTAGGAGATAGCAGGCATCCTCTTTATTATCTGATCCTGTCCTCACTGGTGAATGTGGTACTGGACCTGATTTTGGTGGGCGGCTTTCGCCTTGGCGTAGGAGCAGCGGCGCTGGCAACTACGATATCCCAGGGGCTCAGTGCTATATTATGTCTGATTCAGCTGCTGCGCAGCAATGGGGAGTATAAGTTGCGGCTGCGGGAGATAGGTTTTCACTGGAACAGTCTAAAAAACATCATCCGCTTTGGTTTGCCTTCCGGTATCCAGAACTCTGTGATCGCATTGGCGAATCTGGTGGTGCAGACTAATATCAACGGTTTCGGTCAGGCAGCTATGGCTGGCTGTGGTGCGTATTTCAAGATTGAAGGTTTTGCATTTTTGCCAGTGACCTGTTTCGCGCAGGCATTGACTACTTTTGTGGGACAGAATCTGGGGGCGAGGCGGTATGACAGGGTAAAGAAGGGTGTGCGGTTTGGCATGATCTGCTCCATGAGTCTGGCGGAGGTCATCGGTATCACGTTTTGGCTCCTTGCACCTGTGCTGGTTGGTCTGTTCAGCAATTCTCAGGAAGTGGTGGCCTTTGGTGTGCAGCAGGCCCGGGTGGAGGCGCTGTTTTATTGTATGTTGGCTATGGCTCACTGTATCGCAGGTATCATGCGCGGCGCTGGGAAGGCAACCGTACCCATGTTTACTATGCTGGGTTTCTGGTGCGTGCTGCGGGTGACATACATTACGGTGGCACTGCATTTTTACCAGGATATCCGGGTAGTGTTCAGCGCATATCCGCTGACCTGGTGCAGCAGTTGTGTGGTATTTTTTCTGTACTTTTTAAAGGCAGATTGGATGCACAGCTTTGAGCGGCAGGAGAAAAAGCAAACCTCAATTCAGAGTGGTTAAATAGGAATTGAATTTTTGCCCAGAATAAGGTAAGATAAGAAGGTACGGCAGCCAGGAACGGTCTTTGCCGGAAAATAGAAATGAGATGCCGCATGTGCGGCGGAAATGAGGAGCCATGAAAGAAATCACACAGCAATTTATGACGGGGGAGAGAGCGCTGTTTCAGACCAGTGACAGTCATATTAGCTATTGTACCTTTGCCGACGGTGAATCACCGTTGAAGGAGAGCCGTGACCTGGAGATAGACAATACATTGTTTCGGTGGAAGTATCCTCTGTGGTACTGCAAAAATGTGGTGATGCGGGAGTGCACATTATATGACATGGCCAGGGCCGGTATTTGGTATACAGATCATATTTCGGTCACGGATACTGTCATTGAAGCGCCTAAGACCTTTCGGCGTGTGAAGGGACTGAAGCTTCAGAATGTGGATATGCCCAATGCGGCGGAGACTCTTTGGAGCTGTCAGGACATAGACATGGACAATGTGATGGCCAAGGGTGATTACTTCGGCATGAACAGCAGAAATATTAAAATAAACAATTTTAGGCTGGTGGGTAATTACAGCTTTGACGGCTGTGAGAATGTGGAGGTACACAACTCCCGCCTGCTGTCAAAGGACGCATTCTGGAACTGTGAGAATGTGACCGTGTATGATTCCTTTATCTCCGGGGAATATCTGGGATGGAATTCCAGGAATATCACGTTGATCAACTGTACCATAGAAAGTCTCCAGGGTATGTGCTACATCGACAATCTGGTGATGAAAAACTGTCGGCTGCAGGATACTACACTTGCTTTTGAGTATTCTCAGGCGGATGTGGAGATCATCGGTAAGGTGGACAGCGTGTTTAACCCCAAGGGAGGAATTATCCGGGCTGAGCGGATCGGCGAGCTGATCATGGACGGCAGGAAGGTAAAGATTGACCAGACCAAAATTGTGGCCCAGGAGATTGAAAAACATTCCGACAGGGCACCTTGGCAGCAAGACGAAAAGTAGGAGAACTACTTGTTGTGCGAGGGAGGGACTGTTGCAAAATGAGTTGACAATCTCCAGTTTCTGTGCAATTCAACTAAA
>JAFLRN010000134.1 GCA_022511385.1 Acetatifactor sp. | reverse complement strand
GTATCTGCGCATGAGATTACAGAGAAACCAGCTTTCTATCACAATGGGAAAAGGGTATGAGACTCTGGCGGAGTGCAAAAAAGAATTTGCAGAAAAACCCAATGCAACTACCCTGTATTTATATCTCAGTCTGCTGAACGATTTGGAACGCTATGAGAATATCCTATCCATCCAGGAAACGGAAAGTCAGATTCAGGACATTATCCTTCCACCCACACAGAAAAATCTGAACATTTGGTGGCTGCTGGTCCATGCCGCCGCCAAGATGGGTGTGACGGATTTTGTTGAAACGCATATTCCGCGGATTCTGGAGATTTGCACAGAACAGGATGAGTTTGAGTTCCTTATGAGCCTGCTGGACCTTTATCGAAAGGAGAATCAGGAAGAAAAGCTGGCGGCGGTCAAAAAGCGGCTGCTTGCCTTGCTGCCGCGGCAGTCGAAGAACCAGTATTTCCTGGAGCGCGCCAAAACTACAATCGAACAGAGCTGAATAAACAAAATTGACCGTTTACCGAACACAGTAGGTAAGCGGTCTTTTACTAAGCTTTCTTTCAGTACTATGTGGATATGTTAACTGCTTTCCAACCAGTACTGGCAGTTGATTAACTTACCACTGTATGCAGTGGAAAGTATTGTACTGAATAAATCAGCAAATTAGCTATTAATGTTAATATGCGGTCATTTGTTATGCCTAACTTGACACAGGCAGAAGGGCATCTGATTGGGAATCATACATACAGCCATATACAGCTGACAAAGAAGAACCGGAAGAAATTTAAGGAAGAATTGGTCAGGATAAACGAGGTGCTGGAGGAGATCACCGGGGTGGAGGTGGAGTATGTGAGACCACCCTATGGGTCATGGGATAAAAGCTTTGAGGCGGAGCTTAATATGATCCCGGTGCTCTGGACCATCGATCCCCTTGACTGGTGCAGCAGTAATGTGGGGTGTATTACGGATAGAATAGTGAAAAAGGCTGGAGAAAATGAGATTATTTTGATGCACGATTATTATGACACGTCTGTGACGGCGGCATTGAAGGTGGTGGATGAGCTGCTTAAGGAGGGGTATATGTTCGTGACGGCGGAAGAGATATTGTTTGAGTAGTGAAAGAGTGATTAAGTACAATGCTGAACAATTACTGAATATGACAGAAAAACTTATGGAGGTAAAGGCGAACAATTTGACGATTACGAATATGAGGGGTACATTCTTTTTGTATTTGCGCAGGCATTTTCCGATTCGTAGCCGTTCATATTTCGCATCATTACATACAGATAGCCGTCCACACAATTCCAAGCAATAGGAACACAATATGATCGCTCTGACGAGGACAAATCGTCAGAGCGTAATTTTCATCAGAAGAAGATTCACAGTCCGGTCAGACACGCCGTCTTTTCGGAAGTGCCGGACACATATGCCAGTATCAGATTCGCCGTTTCCTGGACGCCAATGGAGGAATCGACAGACAGATTATAGTGCCGACCGTCAGCCCAGCGTCTACCAGATATGTGGCGGTAATACGCCGCTCTGGCTTTATCGGAACGGTGGATATTTCTTTTTGCTTCTTTTAGGCTGTCCCCGTACACTTCCATTACGCGCTTTATACGGTATTTTTTAGGCGCGTGGATAAAAATGCGGATGACATCTTCACGATCCCGCAGCACATAATCGGCGGAACGGCCCACAATCACACAGCTTCCGTTATCTGCGATCTTTCGGATGATTTTTGCCTGCGCAGCCATTGCCATTTGGACGGCGCTGGAATTGAGGTAGAGTTCGCGCAGGACATCGGGTGCGTTTTTGTGGATGTCGGAGATGAATTCCCGATCAAGCCCGCTCTCATGAGCCGCAAGCGCTACCATCTCCTTATAGTAGAACGGGATGCCGAGTCCCTCCGCTACCAGTTTACCAATCTGCTTGCCGGAGGAACCGTGTTCTCTGGCAATCGTAATGATCACTCCGGGATGCGACGGCTTCAGCGCGATCTCTCCGCTGTTAAACGGAAGCGCAGCGGGAGTCCGCACATAATCGCTGTCAAGGAACTGGCGGTAAAACAGAAATCCCACAGCCGTCGTGATTACCTCCGTCACAGGAAAGGTCAGCCAGAACCAGTTCAGCCCAAAGCGGGAAAACAAGAACCCAAGCGGCACAAACAGGACGACGGTGCGAATGACCGTCAAAAGCGAGCTTTTCAAACTTTTGCCCACCGCCTGAAAGAATACCGGGAATATGAGCGAAGTCACCATAGGAAGAAAGCTGATCCCCACAAAATGAAATCCTACGCTCCCGATGGCGACGACAGTCTCATCCTTTGTAAACACCCGCAGCATCTGTGAGGGAATACAGTTAAAGCAAAGAGTGCCCAATGCCATCAGCGCCACCCCGAACCCGATGGCAACAGACAGTGTTTTTTTACAGCGGTCAATGTTTTTCGCTGCGTAATTGAAGCTGACCACGGGCACGATGCAGGTCTGCATAGCTCCCAACGGGATAAAGAAGAAGGTCTGCCACTTATAGTATAACCCCAGTGCCGTGACCGCTTGATCGGAAAATCCGGACAGGATCAGATTCAATCCCAGTATGTAGATATGTAGAAGGTATAGGCGGACTGCATCAAAATATTAGGAAGCCCAAGACGGAATATTTTTCCGGTCCTGCGGGGAAACTCACGGAGTGCAGCGGGCTTTCTGAATCCCTTTTTCATCACGACCAGAGCCGCCACGACTTGACCAGCAACGGTAGCGACAGCGGCGCCGGCAATACCCATCTCCGGAAGCCCGAACATACCAAAAATGAGCAATGGGTCTAAAATGATGTTCGTGACGGCTCCGATAATCTGCGCTGCCATTGGCGTCTTCATATTCCCTTGGGCCTGTAAGATTTTTGTCCAGACACTCTCCAAAAACAACCCAAAGCTGAATACACATACGATCCTTCCATAAGTGACAACATCGGAAATAACTTCTGGGGAACTGGTTGACATTCTCGCGTAAGCAGGCATGATCGACCAGCAGATAAGCGCAAACAGGCACCAGAGCAGAGCGGCCAAGGGCGTCCCAACCCCGGCATATTCCTCGG
>JAFLRN010000133.1 GCA_022511385.1 Acetatifactor sp. | reverse complement strand
ATATGGGATTTATCTTTATCGGGGATGAGAACATTGATGTGCGGGGGCTGCATGATATTGTATCAAAAGCACAGCTATGTGCTCTTGGGTTTATGCTGCGTTATCTGGAAATATCCAACACAGATGAGCGGATTGACATTACGAAAAGAATATCAGAACTGTACGACAAGATGGAGCTGGAGGGAATTGACAGTGTTTTTTCATCTTATTTCACCACTTGTGAGCGATTCCTGGATCTGCCGAGAAAGCAGGAATTTATGGCATTGATCAACCGTATGCGGGAGGTAGACTGGTCGGCGTAGAAAGTGGTTGACATTTTTCTTGTTCCGTAGTAACATTGGAAAAAATAAAAAGAGGACAGCACAATGTTTCAGAATTTATCCATAAAGCTGAACAGGGACGACGATAGCAAGCGTTTGCAGCAGTGATGTAAGGCCACGGCTGCAAGCGCTGCTTGTAATGCCGTGGTCCTCGGATAAAAACCTAAGACAGCATACTTTTTGAGGCATAAGGTGTTGTGAAGACAAGGACCATGGATTGTACTATTGAGATGCAGTTTATGGTCCTTTTTGTGTGTATTTAGTTTGAAGGGAGGTGATACTGTGAGGCATAAAGACGATGCCCGAATGGATATGAATGCGGAAAGTAGCATATTTTGACGGGAGAGAGTTTCACCCGAAAAGCCGGAAAAATGGCAGAGGAAGGAGAAATAATATGAAA
Organism: Acetatifactor sp.; assembly: GCA_022511385.1. Taxonomy (GTDB): domain Bacteria; phylum Bacillota; class Clostridia; order Lachnospirales; family Lachnospiraceae; genus Acetatifactor. The sequence continues at coordinate 2,554 of JAFLRN010000133.1, read as the reverse complement.
AATTATCAATATACAAGTATTTCAGGAACAGAACAGAATAATGCATATGAAGTGACACATGTGTCACAATTAAAAGAATATGTGGACAGAACCGTCATCATGCATGGAAGCATTTACAAGATCCGTAAAATGAAAGGATTTTCTTTTCTGATTCTACGTACCGCCCGATTTTGCATCCAATGTGTCTGCGATGACAAGGAGCTGCTAAATGAGCTGCAGGAAGAGACATGTGTACGCATGGAGGCAGAGGTGGTGAGAGAGGAGAGGGCGAAGCTGGGAGTAGAGCTCCATGTAAAGCATCTTACCATTCTCTCTGCACCGGCAGCCCTGATGCCTGTTGTCATCAACGGAAAGCTGATGGAGACATCTCTGGAGACCAAGCTGGATTTCCGGCCTCTGACACTTCGAAACGAGAAGGAGAGAGCGATTTTTAAGCTACAGGAGGGAATCCTGCGTGGTTTCCGCAGTTTCCTTCAGGAAAACGGCTTCACAGAGATTCACAGTCCCAAAATTGTTTACGCCGGAGCTGAGGGCGGAGTGAACATTTTTAAGCTGGATTATTTCGGAAGGGAGGCGTATCTGGCGCAGAGCCCTCAGTTCTATAAACAGATGATGGTCGGCGTCTTTGAGAGGGTCTATGAGGTAGGACCTATTTTTCGGGCGGAAAAGCATGACACCGCCAGACATTTGAACGAATATACCGGGGTGGACTTTGAGATGGGTTACATTGAAAGCTTTCATGACGTTATGGAAATGGAGGCAGGAATGCTGAATGCCACGTTGACTATGCTGGAGCAGGAGTACAGCTTTGAGCTGGAGCTGCTTGGAGTGAGGCTGCCCAGGATAGAGACTATACCCGCGCTAAAATTTTCGGAGGCAAAGGCGCTGGTGGCAGAGCGGACCGGCCGTGTATTTCGGGAGAGTCATGATTTTGAGCCGGAGGAAGAACGTCTGTTGTCAGAGATTGTGGAGCGTGATACGGGCAGTGAGTTTGTGTTTGTGACCCATTATCCTGCGCAGAAGCGGCCCTTTTACGTGATGGAGGATCCGGAAAATCCCGGTGAGACGTTAAGCTTTGACCTGATCTTTCGGGGGCTTGAGATTACCACGGGCGGACAACGGATTCACGACTATGAGATGCAGCTTCAAAAGCTGCAGACCAGAGGCATGGACCCGGAAGCCTTTGAGAGCTTTCTGATGATGCACAGACACGGCATGCCGCCCCACGGCGGGCTGGGACTTGGCTTGGAGCGGTTCACAGCCAGGCTGCTGGGCTTTGAAAATGTGCGTCAGGCGTGTCTGTTTCCGAGGGACATCAATAGGCTGACACCGTAGATAATCAGTAAATGTATAAAATGCTTTACAACTTGTATAGATATGTTATACTTCAATTAAAAAGCAAACACTCACAAAGTGGTTAGCCTCTCGAGGGAAAATGCTTACCTCGCACGGCCCAATAAAGAAGGAAGCATTTTTTTCGCTTGTTATTCCTATCTATGTTGGCAAGCAATACAATCAGAAGCAAACCAACTCCCTTCTCAATAATTAGGGGCTTTATTAAGTACGGGAGGCAGCCACCTTGTATATGGTTGCACAATTAAATATCCCAGAATATGGTATCTTAAACCTTGGTTTTTCAAAAAGCCGGAAATCAGAATTTCCATCATCAGAATATTGCACAAATATCAATGAGTAAAGTTAGCACTGCGAAAAGACGGAGGTGGCAGGCATGGTTATCGCTTTTATAATCTGGGCGTTATTGAGTTTCTGCTTTATTGGTTACGGAATATATCTCATGTGCTCAAATAGAGAAGTGCCCGTGGGCTTCTGGGCAAATGTGAAGGAGCCGCCGCAGGTGACAGATGTAAAAGCCTATCACAAGGCACTGGGGAAGTTGTGGTGTGGCTATGGAACCGTTTTGCTGCTTTTAGGCCTTCCTTTTCTGGGCCAACAGAATTCCGCTGGATTTATTATCACTATACTAGGAACCTGTTGGGCCAGTGTTGGATTGGCTATCATCTATTCCATCGGCATTCTAAACAAATACCAGAAAAAGTGATGCTCAGGCTGCTTCCGTTTCAGGGGTATCTGCCCGCAGGAAGTACTGCAGCTTCTTCTGAAGGAAACTGATCACAGGTCCAAGGAAGAACGCAACGGCAAAGGTAACAATCCCAGCCCTTGCTCCCAGCAATATGCCGCCAAGGGTAAAGGCAATATCCCAGCCCATGCGGATGGCCTTAAAAGGAAGCTTCTTAAATCGGTTTGAAATGATAAATGGCAGCGCGTCATAGGGAGAGGAGCCCAGCCCTGCGCACATATAGGTGGCGGCGCCTACGATAAATACTGCCAGCGTGGGCAGTAAAAGCCCCCACATGACCGTAGTCTGGGAGAAAAATCCATCAGGCAGTACCGTGTGCCAGATCCAGGAAAAGAAATCCGAGATATACCCCAGGCACACCATATTTCCGATGGTTCCGAAACCGATATAGCTGATATCAAAGCGCAGCACGAACACAAAGGTCACCAGATGGCACAGTAACTGACAGGTGCCGAA
>JAFLRN010000132.1 GCA_022511385.1 Acetatifactor sp. | reverse complement strand
CTCTGATAACCGAAGTGATCCGAACAGCGTAGGAATCTTTTTCGGCGCCGGGCAACGCGGTAAATTTTCTGATATTGCCCACAAATACATTCATATCTTCATCTACCTTAGAATCCAGACGAATATAGTCCCCCACCTGCAGATTCATAAAATCACTGACAGAAATTGTACTTCTGCCGAGAACCGCCCGGATGGGAATATCCACCTTTCGGATCAGTGATTCAATATACATCTCATAGTTCTCATCGTGATTCTCCTGCAAGGTTGAAAACCAGAATCTGGTATTCAGCTTATCCATAACGTCTTCCAGCGTGATAAAGGGAAGACATATATTCATGAGGCCTTCAACGTCACCGATCTTCATATTCAGTGTGACAATGGCAATCATGTCGTTTGGCGCTATTACCTGAGCGAACTGGGGATTTGTCTCCAACCGCTGCATCACTGGCGATACTTCGATCACATTCTTCCACGGATCCCGAAGCAGTTGGGTAAACATGACCAGAATCTTCTGGATGATCGACATCTCAATATCCGAAAATTCCCTGCTCTTCTCCAAAGGAAGACCGCTTCCTCCCAGCATTCTGTCCAGCATGGCATATCCGAGATTAGTGGCAAGATCTATTAAGATCGAGCCGTTCAGCGGTGCAAAATTTATGATTCCCAATATGACTGGGTTTGCCAGCGCATTGGTAAATTCACTAAATGTAACTGTCTCCGAGCTTGCCACCGTAACCTGTACATTCTTCCGCAGATACACGGGAAGGTTTGTAGTGATCAGACGGCTGTAATGCTCAAAAATCATTTCCAGAGTTCTTAATTGCTCCTTGGAGAACTTTGTAGGGCGGTTAAAGTCATAATTCTTGACCTGTTTCTCTTCGCCTCCCTGCATTTGGTCTGCGTCCAACTCACCAGTAGACAGCGCGGCCAGCAGGTTATCTATTTCGTTTTGGGACAGAACCTCGCCCACGAAAGCTCACCTCCTTTGTTCCACATTCTGTGGGAGCCAAGCTCCCTTCAGGCAGGGCCTGACCCTGCGTAAACTGTGGCTACTGGTATATCACATCACTGATGGATATCCTGTATATGAAGTCGGACTGAAACATAGCCTGAATGGCAGAAAGAATCTCTGCCCTGATCTGTCCATCCAAATTGTCGCGACATTCCTGCTCCGTATAATTCTGAACCACAGAAGCAACGGCATCCTTTATCTCTATCTCCAAGCCTGCCAGTTTCTCGGCGCTTCCCATAGTTTCATAATCCTTATGCTCCATGTTCATGGCAAGGGACATATAGAAGATGATCATGCTGGCCCCGGTAGATTTACCATTTTCATCCACGGTGGGCTTCAACTGAATCATCAGCCGGTCCGCCAAAGGATAGGTGGCCGTCTGGGAAAGCGGCACACTGCCTGTAGGATTACCGCTGGGATCGTACAACTCCAGATTCATCACCGTTGCAATACTGGTGACAAGCTCTCCTGTCTTGCCGTTTGTGCTGATCACACTGACCATCATGATCGCTGTCATCACAATATTCACGATCAAAAGCGCCAGGATCAGTACACTCAATAAATTCTTCTTCATATCTTCATCATGCCTTTCTATCACCCGTCAGCCAAGCCACAGGTGAAACTTATTATCAGCGAGACTGATTATAAATCCTGATTTCTACTCTTCGGTTGTTGCGCCTGCCTTCATCCGTCTCGTTGCTGGCGATAGGATGACGTTCCCCCATGCCTGCATGCTGCAGGTTTATCGGATCCAGATTTGTATGATCCACCAGGTAGTAGAACACGGAAAGCGCTCTCGCACTGCTTAATTCTTCATTGTCGGCATACTTGGCGCTATGTATGGGCACGTTGTCCGTATGGCCTATAATCTCCACGATTCCCTCGCCATACCTTTGCAGGATCACACCAACCTTGTCAAGGACATGCTGGGCATCTGTCTTCAGCTGTGCACTTCCCGAATCAAACAGCAGTGCGCCATTCATAGTGAGCTTTACATACTGGGCGGTAAAGCTTACATCTACCTGATCAGCAATGTTGCTGTCGCTCACAGCTTCCTCCATCAACTCAGCCAGCTCCTCATTCTCCTGAAGCTGAAGAGCATCCATGGCCTGCTGCAGCTGATCTACAGTCACATTCTCAGGAAAACCTTCAAACTCTTCCAGATTCTGGCCGTCATTGGAGCTTTGCGCCGTCTTTCCGGTACTGTTAATATACTGGTCAAGCTCATTCAACTGGCTGACACCGTTGCTGACGAGAAGACCGTCTCCCACCGCCTGAGCACCTCCATTCAGTAAACTGAAGGTCGAATTATTCATGGCAGCAATAAATTCCTGGAGCTTTTGCTCATCCATATTGGACATAGCAAACAGCATAACGAAGAAACAGAGCAGCAGATTCATCAGATCACTGAAGGTGGTCTGCCATTCCGGCGCACCCTTTTTGGGTTCATCCGCCTTGCGTTTTGCCATTACTCCTCACCCCCCGCTTCGACAGTGGAATTTTCTCTATCCTTGGGAGCAAGGAAGGATTTCAGTTTCTCCTCGATAACCCTGGGGTTCTCACCCGCCTGGATGGAAAGAAGTCCCTCGATCATGACCTCCTTCATCATCATTTCGCTCTCGTTGTCCGCCTTCAGCTTTGCACCTACGGGGCCACAGATCCAGTTTGCCAATACGGAACCGTACAGGGTTGTGATCAGTGCCACCGCCATAGCAGGGCCGAGCGCTGCCATATCACCCATATTATATAGCATATGTACCAGACCTATCAGGGTACCGATCATACCCCAGGCCGGTCCCATGGATCCCAATGTATCCCAGAAACCAATCCTTGTCTTATGCCTTCCCTCAACGCTGACAAGCTCTGTTTCCATAATTGCACGCACCAAATCAGGATCCGTGCCGTCTACGATCAGCAGAATCCCTTTTTTCAGGAAGGGTTCATCCATATCGGTCGCTGCTTCCTCCAGAGAGAGCAGACCTTCCTTTCTGGCTATATTTGACAGATCTATGATCTTTTGGATCATTTCGGCAGTATTCAATGATGGCGCCTTGAAAATAAGAGTAAAGCTCTTTAATCCTCCGATAAAGTCGGGCATACTGACCGAGGTCATTGTCGCAAAAAGAGCACCACCAAAGGTAATGATCGCGGAGGGTGCATTCATGTACTCCGGAATAATATTTGCCAAACCTGCACCACTGATCAGACCGTAAACCATCATAACAAAACACAAAAGAAAACCGACTAAAGACGCTATATCCACAAAAATCACCTAACATTCTGCATTTTATGTATTAATCCGCAAAAATATCCTTTCTATACAATTTTACAAGATTTTTTATCTCTTGTCTACTTTCTTTTACAATTATTTTTTT
>JAFLRN010000131.1 GCA_022511385.1 Acetatifactor sp. | reverse complement strand
CTGCTTTACCTCAGTCAGACACGGAGAACTAAGGCAAACATACTATTGTAGTTTATTAAATATTTGAAGGTTTGTCAATACATAATCCACGATTTTTTTGAGAAAACTGTCTGTATACAGTTCAGCCAGTCAACTAATCACATATTACGAGGTCAAAAAAACAACTATGACAAATTTTCAAGTGAGGACAGACCTGGCTCTGGAAGCCAGGGAAAGTATCAGTGAAGCGGAAAGCGAACTGCGGGGCGTCCGGGTGGAAGAATATTATAAAGAAGAGGAAGACGTCCGTGTGACTAAGGTAATGATTGACACCAAGAACGCAGCCAAAGCCATGGGCAAGCCTGTGGGGATCTATGTGACCATGGAGGCGCCGGCAATGGTGGAGCCGGACGAGGACTACCATCGGGAGATATCGGAATGTCTTGCGGAAGAACTTCTGAATCTTCTGCCCGGTACCGAAAAGGAACAGTCCGTCCTTGTGGTGGGACTTGGTAACCGTGAGGTGACAGCGGATTCCCTGGGCCCCCAGGCCGTGGACAACCTCTTTATCACCCGCCACATTGTCCGGGAGTATGGAAAAGCAGCCTATAATTGCGAGAAAATGAATCTTGTCAGCGCCCTGGAGCCCGGTGTTATGGCGAGGACCGGCATGGAGACAGCGGAAATAGTGAAGGGAGTGGTCCAGGAAACCTCACCCGATGTGCTGATTGTGATTGATGCGCTGGCTGCCCGCAGCACAAGGCGTTTAAACCGCACCATTCAGATCACAAACACCGGGATTCAGCCAGGATCGGGCGTGGGCAACCATAGAAATGCCCTGACGGAGGAAAGCCTTGGGGTACCGGTGATTGCCATAGGTATTCCAACGGTGGTGGATGCGGCGACCATTGTCTTAGATGCGCTGGAGAAGTTTTTGGATGAGGAAAAGGAGCTGGATGCCGTGAAGCTGATAGGAAAGCAGCAACTGAATTTTCCGGAGCTAAACAACATGTATATGACGGGAAAGGACATTGACGCGGTCGTCAAGCGAGTCAGTTACACTGTATCTGAAGGAATCAACATGGCTCTGGAAATGCGCATGGACTGACGCAGACGGACATATAATAAAAGGAGTTTGTAACCGAGGCGTCGGGAAAGGAAGTGTTTGGCCGTAAATAGGGAAATGAAAGGTCGTGCTCTGATCGGAAAACTGGTGGCCGCCGTTTTTGTGCTGCTGGTTTTTCAGATGCTGGCGGATAGCGGCAGTGCACGGGCGGAGAGTCTGACAAAGGAATCCAAGCCCCTGAGCGGAGCAATGCTTCAGGAATTGGCGGATACGGCAAAACGGGCGCTGTATGGTGCCTATATGCCAGGCCTGGCGTATTCCTTAAAGGGTGACCATGAGACCTTCTGGATTCTGCAGGAACAGATTGACAGCATGCTTCCTTTCTATGGGTATCTCACGGAAGGGTTGGATGGAGGCGCCTTCGGAAATGGTCTGAGGGAAATATTGCTGGCGGAAGCAACGGAAGGTGATGGACTGGGAGAGGAAATTTTGGAGCCCGGGGAGAACATGTCCCCCTGGCCGGCCCAAGAGCCTACGGACAGTGAATCGGAAAACGCAATACAGGATTTGCTGCGGGCAGAGAATGAGGCTGCGCTTCAGATGCAGCAGCATGGCATCAGCAGTGACTTTGTGCCACATGCCAGACAGGCACAGGTGGATCTGACTGCATTGGAGAGCTATGAGACCCTGATAAAGGAATTCTACACCGTTGATGCCAATACCATGGCCGGCAGCGACCAGCTGGATGTAAAAAGTCTGACGGCGAAGGATATGACCATATCACAGGACGGCGAAGGACCACAGATCTTGATCTATCATACCCATTCCCAGGAGGGCTTTGCGGATTCCGTGGCAGGGGATGATTCCACCAATATTCAGGGTGTGGGGGAGCATCTGGCCCAGATTCTTGAAGATACATATGGCTACCGGGTACTTCACCACACGGGCGAATATGATATAAATGGCAGGGATGACGCCTATGCCAATGCACTGCCGGGAGTGCAACAGGTGCTGGCGGAGAATCCCTCTATTCAGGTTGTGATCGACCTTCATAGAGACGAGATGCCGGAGGCGACAAAGCTGGTCATGGATCTGGACGGCAAGCCTACGGCCCGGTTTATGTTTTTTAACGGTCTGAGCAGGACAAAGACCACGGGAAATATTGCGTATTTGTACAATGAGAATCTTGATGATAATCTGGCCTTTTCCTTCCAGATGCAACTGAAGGCAGCGGAGTATTATCCGGGTCTGACCCGAAAGATCTACCTGAAGGGCTACCGCTACAACATGCATCTGAAGCCACGGTATCTGCTGATAGAGCTGGGGGCCCAGAATAATACGCTGGAGGAGGCCATGAACGCCTGTGATCCGCTGGCACATATATTGGATTTGGTGCTGTCGGGGGAGTAGGGGATGTAGATAAATACTTAAGGGATATAGATAAATAAGCGGAAATAAAGGGCAGTCAGGGAATTGGTTTATTGTGCTGTGGTGGCGTTATTGGCTAAAAGCTTACCTCTTTTAGTTTTGACATAAATAATGAATACTCCTTTCAGTGATTTAAGTGAAAAAATGGGAATTAAAAAGGCAGCATGGACAGCTGCACTAAGAAACCTGTTCCCAGGAATGATTACCATTTCATCTACCAAAAGGATAATGCACTAAATAAGAATGGGTACATTATAGCACAGTGTAGCAGCCTTATACAAGGTAGATTCCATGAAAAATGAGGGGCCACAGCAGAATGCGAAATGATGAGTCAGGTGCCTTTGGGAGGTTTTTCGGTTGCCCTATTGAATAAACATAGGTGGATGCCGATAATATTATTGAAACAGAAGGCAGGGTTCCTGTGAACGGAAGTTCAGTGAATCGGTAATTCCCATAATACAGACAGGAGACAGCAACTATGATCGCAATGGATATGAAACAACTGCTTAATTCCATGGAAAATACTATAAAGCTGCAGGGGCGGGCCAGGGCGGAGAAAAGAGCCAGACGGGCCGAGCAGGAGCAGGAGGAATTCAAGGAGAAGCTGATGCGTATTGCCGCCAGCCAGGTGGAACTGGATGGCATGGCCGCGAAGAAAAAGGGCACGGATGCAGCCGTCCAGAGGGATCAGCTGATCGGGCTGATGGGTGGCTTTTAGGTCACAATAATTTTCCAACGCTAAAAAATGTAAATCCCCGAAAACCACATTTTTCTGTTCACGAGGATTCTGTGGAAAAAGCATTGAGACTGGCACAGGATCGGATCAAGAATATGAAGTGATAAATCCCCTTTCCTCTGCTGGACAACCCATGGAAATTCTGTTACAATTACCGTAATTGTGCATATCAAATCACACG
>JAFLRN010000130.1 GCA_022511385.1 Acetatifactor sp. | reverse complement strand
ATTTGTATTTTAACATCATGAAACCGATACAGCCTGCAGTTGCCGCATAGAGCTTTGCATAATGGAACCAGCTGTTCATGTGAACATAGGTAGGATTATTCAGCGCCCACCCCGCTCCCATCGCAGCGCCCACATAAATTGCGATAAAATACACAGTCAAAGCCGCCGGTATTACCAGGAAGCATAAAATGCCTCCCTGCTTTGTACGTCTGGAAAACTCATTCGCCAGAACCAACGCTGTAAAAACCAGCACCCATCCTAACAACTGCCATCCGGCACCATCACCATAGATTTGAAACAACATACCTTTTTCCCCTCTTTCTTTTTATTCCTGCCATTTCTTCACTTCATCGCGAAGCCAGCCGGTCCATTCCTCGATTCCCTCTCCTGTTCGGGCGCATATGGGAATGATTTTTGCTTTGGGATTTCTCATCAGGATACCCTCCCTGCACTTATCCATATCAAAATCAAAATAAGGCAGTACGTCGATCTTGTTGATCAATACCACATCGCAAATGGAAAACATCAACGGGTATTTCAGCGGTTTGTCGTCCCCCTCCGGGACGCTTAAGATCATGGCATTTTTGACCGCCCCCGTATCAAACTCCGCCGGACAGACCAGATTCCCTACATTTTCCAGAATCGCAAGATCCACATCACCCGGTTCCAGTCCTTCAAGTCCCTGGGCCGTCATATCCGCATCCAAATGACACATACCCCCGGTATGAAGCTGAATCGCCTTTACACCCAGCAAGGAAATCGTCTGTGCATCCACGTCCGAATCAATGTCTGCTTCCATCACACCGATACGAAATTCCTCTTTCAGATGCTCAATGGTTCTGGTCAGTGTTGTGGTCTTTCCGGAACCCGGAGATGACATCAGATTTAAGAGAAATACTTTCTTCTCCTTCAGCTTGCTTCTGACTTCATCCGCACGGCGATCATTGTCCGCAAAAACGCTTTGTTTGACCTCCAATACCCGAAATTCTCCCATGCTTTTACGCCTCCATTTTTGACGGTTATACCAGCTATTTTCAGTATAATAATACTGTTGGATTTTGTCAATCTGTGTCGCGTGAATTGGCAGGTATACCCTATCCTTTCCCTAAATCTTATGAGCTTTATTCTTTGAGAATGCTTGTCACGATCCCGTTATGCTTTACCTCTCCAGTATTAGCTTCTTTACCCCTGTCAAGGTACTGCGAGACAAATTCAGGGAAGGTTTCTCGCCTGTTTGCACGGATTGGCTACCCAAAGGCGGCAGGTAATGACAGACTGGACTATATTCTGCCCTTGTGATATACTGACCTTATTCAGGGCATGATACGGCCAAATGGCCATTCATATCATGATGCGGAGCAATCATGGTATACCGTCCCTGTCTGCCAATCGTTTAAGAGCATTGCGGAGTAGGTGCATCATTAGACGCGCGGTAAGATTTCCTGCCTGCCATGACGGGCAGAGACAGGAAAAATGTAAAATACACAGCAGATGTGCTGTAGGAGGAAAGATAAGTATGAAAAAAATAGCAGTATTATTACTCGCCGTAACTCTTTTTCTATCCGGATGTCAGTTTACCGGACAGGATATTCCTGATGAAGGCGGCAGTGGAGGACAGGGCGGTTCGTCTGTTGGCAAGGGATCTTCTGAAAGTGATCCTGCAGGGGATGATGCACCGGGAATGTCTGAAACATCCCTTCCCGTGATCAATGTAGAGAGTATTAATGTCCAGCGTTACACGGAGGATGGCGAGACACTGCTTGTGGAAATTACCAAAGACAATATGACTCTTTCGGGTGATGGCTTCGAAAAGGCGGCGGAGACAGTGAAAAAACTGTTTTACAACACGGAGGAGGAGCTTTCCCGGCAGGCTGATGATCTGGTGGAGATGGCCATGGATCAATATATGGGTACAACCGATTGGTTTACTCCTTATGGACACAGTACCTCCTATGAAGTTACCCGTCTGGATGCAAACGTGCTGAGTGTGAAGGTCAATTCCTATGATTACGAAGGCGGCGCTCACGGTTATGGTGCAGAGTGGGGAACCACCATCGATTTGATGAACGGGGCTGAACTTGCCCTTTCACAGCTTGCCGTGGACGCACCTGGTTTTATGAATAGGGTGCTGGAAGTGGTGCTGGAGGATTTAAGCCAGCGGCAGGAGGAGGAAGAGCTTTTTGATGCTTATGAGTCCTATGTGGAGCAGCATATTGAGGAGACGAGCTGGTATCTGGATGTAACGGGGATCGTGTTGGTGTATACGCCCTATGAGATTGGTCCTTATTCCTCGGGAAACATCGCTGTCCTGGTGCCCTATGAGGAAGTCACGGAATACATGAAAGCAGAGTATCTGCCGACTCAGGGAAATTTTATCAGCAAGCTGTCCATGAATCATGAAGTGACAACAAAGCTTTCGGACGGCGAATACACCGTCCTTTGGAAGATGAAGCATGTGGGACCGTATGACGACTTTGAGACCACGATTACCGTGAACAGTGGAGATTCCCTTGTGGAGCCGATGGTAAGCGTACAGCATGCCTATCTGATGTGGAGACAGGACGGCAGATGTTTTCTGATTTTTGATATTGACTGGGCTTCCGATGACTTTGAAACTTTTGTCTATGAGCTGAGTGCAGGCGGTGCTGTGCAGACTGCGGATGTCTGGGCGGCGCTGGATGAAACGCCCAGCAGCATTGACAGCATGAAACTGAGATTCAGTTTAGATGTTCTGGGAACTCATATCTCAAGAATGACCTACGCTCTCACAGAGGATGGCCGCTTGGAACCTCTGGAAGATGTTTACACATTCACGTCGAATCGGGAATGGCAGGGACTCACCACGGTAAAGGAACTTCCTGTGACCGTAGATGGACAGCAGACAACATTGCCCGCCGGCACATCCCTCTTTATCGATGCCACAGACAATGCGGGAACCGCGTGGTTTACTACGGATGATGAGTCCGGTGCGATCTCCGGCGAAATACACTATGAGCGCAGGGAGGACGACTATCAGCTCTACATTAATGGCATCAGCGAGTACGAGTATTTTGAGATGATTCCCTATACGGGATAACAGTACGTTTATAGAAATCATACATTCTGCTTAAACCTAGTAAAGCCTTTGCAAATGAAACCGGAGCGCAAACACACCCTCAATCAATTTCAGGCTGCCTTGGATAAGAAGGCAGCCTGATCAGCGGTCATAAATAAAATTGTTACCGAGTCTTGTTTCGAATTCTTCCATTGGCAGAGGCTTATCGAAATAAAACCCCTGAGCGAGATTACATTTATTATCTGCAAGAAGCTGGACCTGTTCTATTGTTTCAACACCTTCGGAAATACATTCGAGTCCCATTTCCTGAGTCATAGCGACGATATGCTTGAACATTATGTCCTTTTGAGCAGGATTTTCATCGCCTTTAGCAGGCAAAAGGCTCCTATCCAGCTTTAAAACGTTCCAAGGGATCTCCTTAATGAGATTAAGGGAAGAGTAACCGATACCGAAGTCATCCACAGAAGTGGAAATACCCGCTTGCTGGAGACCTCCGATAATACGTTTCAGGTCTCTGAACTCGACGTCGGTAGTTGTCTCGGTAAGCTCTATTTCTATGTATT
>JAFLRN010000013.1 GCA_022511385.1 Acetatifactor sp. | reverse complement strand
GCATGACCATGTTTTTAACTGAGAAGCGGTAAACGCGGACGTTAAAATAGACTAAACAAATTTAGGAGGAAATAGTTATGCCCAAGATGAAGACAAGCAAATCAGCTGCAAAGCGTTTTAAGGTAACCGGGACCGGTAAACTGAAGAGGAACAAGGCTTACAAGCGCCACATCCTCACCAAGAAGACAACCAAGACAAAGCGTAATCTGAGAAAGCCCGCTATCACAGATGCAACCAATGTAAAGAATATGAAGAAGATTCTGCCCTATTTATAATCAGGTGAGGAGGAAGACGAGACATGGCAAGAATAAAAGGTGGCATAAATGCCAAGAAGAAGCATAATAGAGTATTAAAGCTGGCCAAGGGCTACAGAGGAGCCAGAAGCAAGCAGTACAGAGTGGCCAAGCAGTCCGTAATGAGGGCGCTTGCAAGTTCCTACGCAGGAAGAAAAGAGAGAAAGCGTCAGTTCAGACAGCTCTGGATCGCACGTATCAATGCAGCTGCAAGACTGAACGGACTTTCCTACAGCAAATTTATGTACGGCCTGAAGCTGGCCGGCGTGGACATGAACAGAAAGATGCTGGCAGAGCTGGCAGTTAACGATGCAGAGGGCTTCAAAACCCTCGCAGAACTGGCCAAGAGCAAGGTGGCGTAGCTCTGAGCCGTGCAAAAGCAAGAATATAGGCAGCGCGTGGGAGCTTGCTCACAAAGCGCTGCCTATATTCTTGTTTTTATAGGGCGAATGCCAGGCATGAAATAGATTGGCGATGCTCTACCGCAATCTATGAATGGCACGGCGTGACATGGTCAGGCACGGCGTGACTTGACCAAGGGTACCATTATTTCACACAAACGGAGAACAAAACTCATGCTTATCTTTTTTGACATCGACGGCACCCTCCTGGGAGAGTGGAGCCACACCATGCCGGAAAGCGCAGCCAATGCAATCGCAGCCGCCAGAAAAAACGGTCATATCTGCGCCGTGAACACCGGGCGGACGAAAAAGCTGGTGGAGCCGGACCTGTCAAAGCTGCAAAGTTTTGACGCCTATCTCATGGGCTGCGGCACCATGATCACTTTGCATGAACGGGTGCTGTTCCACAGAACCTTCGCCGAATCGGAGTCAAAGGAGATCATTGAAGCGCTTGATCACTATAAAATAGATGCAGTGCTGGAGGGTTGTGAGAACAATTTTCACGACCGAATTGACAAGATACGTACAAAGACCTTTAGGGATTTTATAAAGCGCTTTGCCGGTCAGGGGTACGGCAGCTTCGGAGATGCGGTGGGCCGTTTTGACAAGTTTTTTGCCTATGTGGATGATGTGGCGAGAATGGCAGCCTTTCAGAAGCAATTTGAGGACAGGCTGGATTTGGTGGACAGGAAGGGCGGATTTTTCGAAATCATGCCCAGGGGCTGTTCCAAGGCCAGTGCCATGGATTTTCTGGCAGGCGAGCTGGGGATTTCCATGGAAGACACGGCAGCCCTTGGCGACAGCAGTAATGATATTCCCATGTTGCGCCGGGCACATATTGCCATCGCGATGGGAAACGCCAGCGAGGATGTGAAGGCGGAAGCAGATTATGTGACCACTTCCCTGGAGAAGGATGGCGTGTGGAATGCGCTCAAGTGGCTGGGGGTCATATAAACTACGGCAATTTACTCCCTGTTACATACCGCTTGATAGCGTCAAAGCTGTCTTTGCTGATCACATGCTCCATCTTGCAGGCATCCTCTGTGGCGATATCGCTGGGAACGCCCAAGCTGGTCAGCCAGCTGGACAGCAGCTGGTGGCGCTCGTATATCATCTCCGCAATTTCACGCCCGGAAGGGGTTAAGGTAATAAAACCGGAGTGATCCACTGAGATATGCTCCTTCTCCCGCAGGTTCTTCATAGCGACACTGACGCTGGATTTCTTAAAGCCCAGCTCATTGGCAATGTCCACGGAACGCACTACGGGAAGCTTTTTGCTCAGAATCAGTATAGTCTCAAGATAATTTTCAGCGGATTCGTTTACTGTCATATTTTTTCTCTCATTCTTCCGGGGAAATCCCGAAATTTCCTTTTCACTAGTATATTACGAAAAAATCTATCACGCAAGATAAAATCCGATATAAGTCCACAAATCCTGCTTTTCGTTCGTCAGCCAGTTTCATTAAGGTTCTGAAAAGCAGTAATAATACAAAGTGGAATGTTGTTCATAGTGGAATGCAGTCCAACTTCTTTGGTTTGAAAAGATTCGCGAAAAGGTTTTGAAAAGTGGATTACACTAAAGATTATAAAAAATATAAGAAAGTTATTGACAAATAACTGTGGTTAGAATATACTAACTACTGAGAAAATGAAAATCATTATCAAATAGCTGAGGCGCTGGAACGCCCTGGCATGAAATCATGAAAGAGGAAAAGGAGGACGCAGTATGCCATTGTCAATGGCCCGGGAGGGAGAGAGCAACGTGATCAAAAAGGTTGGCGGTAAAGATGAGACGCGCAGATTTCTTGAAAATCTTGGTTTTGTGGTGGGAAGCGCCGTGACGGTTGTGGCTGAGATGGGCGGTAATCTTATCGTTAATGTAAAGGAATCCCGTATTGCCATCGGGAAGGATATGGCCAATAAGATAATGGTCTGAATTTAAGTAAAAATGTCGGTGCGAAGCTTATTCTCGGCCGGCGGAATGAGAGGAAAAAAGAATGACACTGAAGGAAACTGCAATCGGACAGACCGTGAAGGTAAGAAAGCTTTCCGGTGAGGGGCCGGTAAAGAGACGTATCATGGACATGGGTATTACTAAAGGGGTGGATATCTATGTGAGAAAGAAAGCTCCCCTGGGAGACCCTGTGGAAGTGACGGTGAGGGGCTATGAGTTGTCCCTTCGGAAGGAGGATGCAGAGATGATCGAAGTGGAGTGACATGATCAGAACTGCATATATTTTTTGGTTGCAGGTTAGTTAATGCTAACAAAAGATAGTTTTGACGAATCCTTCGGATTACGCAGAAAGCTGTGAATGTGGATCGTCGGTTGTGAAAAAGGGAATCAGTATTTACAAAAAAGGCAATGGCTGCCTGTGGGTATATACCGAAAACGGCAGCAGAAAAGAGGAAATATGTCTATTAAAATTGCATTAGCAGGAAATCCAAACTGCGGTAAGACAACACTATTTAACGCGCTGACCGGTGCAAATCAGTTTGTGGGCAACTGGCCCGGTGTGACTGTGGAAAAGAAGGAGGGTAAACTGAAAGGGCAGAAGGATGTTACTATCATGGACCTTCCCGGTATCTATTCCCTCTCTCCCTACACTCTGGAGGAGGTGGTGGCCAGGACTTACCTGATCAACGAGCGCCCCGATGCTATTATCAATATTGTGGACGGCACCAACATTGAGAGAAATCTGTACCTGTCCACCCAGATCCTGGAGCTCGGCATCCCCGTAGTGCTGGCTGTGAACATGATGGATGTGGTTGAGAAATCCGGTGATCAGATAGACACCGGCAGGCTGGCGGAGGAGCTGGGCTGTCAGGTGGTGGAGATATCCGCGCTGAAGGGCACCGGCATCCAGGCGGCCGCGGACAAGGCCGTGGAGCTGGCGCGCAAGAAGATTGTACCAAAGCCGGCTCATCATTTTGCGCAGGCAGTGGAGAATACGATAAAGAACGTGGAGAACAGGCTTGGATCGGATGTGGCTGAGGAACAGAAGCGTTTCTTTGCCATCAAGCTTTTGGAGAAGGACGAGAAGATCGCAGCACTCATGGACAAAGCGCCCGATGTGGCCGACCAGGTGAAGGATCTGGAGGAGACCTTCGACGACGATACCGAGAGCATCATCACCAACGAGAGATATGTATACATATCCTCAGTGATCAGCCGCTGTTATACAAAAAAGAGCGGGAAGAAGCTTTCTACCTCTGACAAGATTGACAGGATACTGACCAACCGGATTCTGGCACTGCCGATCTTTGCCCTTGTTATGGCGCTTGTATATTATGTGTCAGTGACCACCATTGGTGGATTTGTGACCGACTGGACCAACGATGTATTGTTCGGCGATATTATTCCTCCTGCAGTGGAGAGTGGATTGAATGCCATCGGTATATCTGACTGGCTTCAGAGCCTGATCCTGGATGGCATTGTAGCCGGCGTGGGTGCGGTGCTGGGCTTCGTGCCACAGATGCTGGTGCTGTTTATCTTCCTGGCGTTCCTGGAGGCCTGCGGCTATATGGCAAGAGTGGCGTTTATTATGGACAGGATCTTCCGAAAGTTCGGTCTCTCGGGTAAGTCCTTCATTCCCATGCTGGTCAGCAGCGGCTGCGGCGTACCCGGGATCATGGCATCCCGAACCATTGAAAACGACAGGGACCGCAAGATGACCATTATGACCACCACATTTATTCCCTGCGGTGCTAAGCTTCCGATCATTGCTCTGGTGGCAGGCGCGTTCTTTAACAATGCATGGTGGGTGGCATGGAGTGCATACTTTGTGGGAATTGCAGCTATCATCTGCTCCGGTATTATCTTAAAAAAGACGAAAATGTTTGCAGGTGACCCGGCTCCCTTTGTTATGGAGCTGCCCGCATATCATATGCCCACTGTAGGCGCAGTGCTGCGCAGCATGTGGGAGCGTGGCTGGTCATTCATTAAAAAGGCTGGCACCATCATTCTATTGTCCACCATCGTGCTCTGGTTCCTGATGAGCTTCGGCTGGGTGGATGGCAGCTTATGTATGCTGGAGGCGGAACAGCTAGACAGCAGCATTCTGGCTAAGATTGGAAACGCAGTTGCATGGATATTCATACCTCTGGGATGGACTCAGGCCGGCGAAGGTTGGAAGATGGCGGTGGCGGCCATTACTGGTCTGATTGCAAAAGAGAATGTAGTTGCAACCTTCGGT
This sequence comes from Acetatifactor sp., assembly GCA_022511385.1. Lineage (GTDB taxonomy): Bacteria > Bacillota > Clostridia > Lachnospirales > Lachnospiraceae > Acetatifactor. The sequence continues at coordinate 49,539 of JAFLRN010000013.1, read as the reverse complement.
ATGCTGTTCGGTTTTGCTGAGGTGGCGGAGGACGGCCAGGAAATCTGGGGAAATCTGGCCCTGATCATGACTCCCATCGCCTCTTATGGCTTCCTGGTGTTCAACCTGCTTTGTGCACCCTGCTTTGCGGCAATGGGCGCTATCAAGCGGGAGATGAACAATGCGGGATGGTTCTGGACCGCCATTGGTTATCAGACCGTTCTGGCATATGTAGTTTCTCTGTGTATTTATCAGATCGGTACCTTGGTCACAACAGGCGCCTTCGGCGTCGGAACGGTAGTTTCTCTCTTGTTAGTGGCCTGCTTTGTATGGCTGCTCTTCCGGCCTTACAGGCCAGCAGCCGGGAAATCGATCCAAAACCAAAAGCTCGCATAAAGTTTTAAGGAAGTGAGTTCAAGAGAGTTTTAACGGACTTCAAATTTTATATCATATGCCTGTAACAAAAATCCATTGACAAACAAGAACAAATGTTTTATTCTGAAATAACCAGAACGTTTGTTCTATTCAGCCGAAGAATCGGCGGATGGGAGGATGCTATGGAGAGAAAAGCAGGCATGGCAGGTTTTGTGGCTGTGACGGTGTTGTTGGTGCTGTTCGCAGCCCTTCTCTTTGGAGAGATAGTCTTGAGCGGAACAGACGTAGATGCACGGGAGCTGGAGGAATATTATCAGGAAAGGGAGCAGGAGCTGTCCAGGGAAATCGGAGAATTTCTCAGGAAGGAAGGACTTGAGAACGGCGGCGTCACGGTGACACGGGTGGTGGAGGAGAACGGCAGCAGACTTTATACCATCACCGTGCACCACGGCAGGATAGACTGCATGGATGCCGCCGAGCGTGACGAGCTGCTGGACCGTCTTCAGGAATTGAACTTTGCAGATGACAGATGCAGCTTTACACACAAATTTCTTTTGGACGAATGACATGATTTTGCATGACATTTTCATAAAATAGGGGTATACTTTTCTTAATGAACAGAAAGGAGCTCCCGAAAATGTCATTCATTCCGAAACCACAGGAGATATATAAACATTTTAAAGGGAATCTGTACCAGATAACGGCGGTGGCTGAGCACACGGAGACCGGTGAGACGTTGGTGGTCTATCAGGCGCTCTACGGGGATTTCAAAACCTACGCAAGGCCTTTGGCCATGTTTACTGACAGGGTGGACAGGGAGAAATATCCCGACGCAGACCAGGAGTTCCGTTTTGAACTGCAGGGTCCGGAGGCCGGGCGGCAGAGGGCGGAGACGGAGATTAAGCAGGACGAACAGGTTGAGCAGACTGAACAGGTCAAACAGACTAAACAGGCTGAGCAGGCTGCACCGGCAGTGCTGTCAGTAACAGAGGCAACGGATCAGGACCAGGCAGAGGAGATCAATCTGGATCCTCTGGTCCTGGAGTTTCTGGATGCCGACGGATATGAGCAGCGCCTGAACATTCTGGCAGGGCTTCACCACCGTATCACTGACGACATGATCACCACCATGGCGATCGCCTGCGATGTGGAGATTAACGACGGCGATGTGGAGACACGTTATGAGTCATTGAAGAACTGTCTGCTGAAGCTTCAGCGTTACGAGTGTAATCGCTTAAGATAAGCGGCTCACAGCCTTGGCGAATCCCTTTACAATGTAGATTTTCAGAGCATGTTGCCTACAGCATCCGCCCTCGGGGTGGATCGGGCAGAAGGGAGCGCATATGGCATATAATCTGGACAAGAAGATGGTGATAGGGGTTTCATCAAGAGCACTGTTTGATCTGACGGTGGAAAACGAGATATTTGAGACCCAGGGGCTTCAGGCATACTGCAGTTATCAGGTGGAGCATGAGCAGGATATCCTGAAACCCGGCCCTGGGTTTCAACTCATTAAGTCGCTGCTGCGCCTAAATGAATACAACGGGAAACAGGATTTGGTGGAGGTCATTATTATGTCCCGAAACAGCCCTGACACCTCCCTGCGGGTATTCAATGCAATTGCCCACTATGGTCTTCCCATTACGCGTTCGGTATTGGTCAGCGGTGCTTCTTTGGCTCCCTACCTGGCAGCCTTCCATACGGACCTGTTCCTGTCTGCCTACGAGGACGATGTGCAGTGTGCCATTGACAGCGGAATCGCGGCGGGCATTATCTGTACAGAGCGGACGGCCCAGGTGATTCCCATGCCAACCTCCCAGATCCGTCTGGCCTTTGACGGTGATGCGGTGCTCTTTGACGACCAGTCGGAGCTGATCTTTAAGGAGCGGGGACTGGACGCCTTTGAGGAAAACGAGAAAGTACATGCCAGGGAACCCCTGGCGGAGGGACCCTTTGCCCAGTTTTTAAAAAAGCTGTCCGATCTTCAAAGACAGTTGGGAACGGACAACTGCCCCATCAGGACGGCTCTTGTCACATCCCGGAGCGCTCCGGCTCACGAGCGTGTTATCCGCACCATGCGCGCCTGGAATGTAAGGGTGGACGAAGCCTTTTTCCTGGGCGGCCTGGAAAAGAAGGATGTGCTGAAAGCCTTCGGCGCCCAGATTTTTTTCGACGACCAGTCAGTGCACACCTTGAATGCAGCCCAGGCGGTTCCGGCGGCAAGGGTGCCATATAGCAGCGCAGGCGGCATGCATCGTTTTCAGCAGGCTGCGCAGATGTAAAGCCATTCCGGCGGACTAAAGCGGCAATGCTCCTTCCGGTGGATGGCGGAAGGAGAGATACGGACGGATGCACTATAAAAATATTGTGGAGGGGCGTTTTTTGGAGCGCCCCAACCGCTTTATCGCCAAAGTTATGCTGGATGGGCGGACGGAGACGGTGCATGTAAAAAACACCGGGCGCTGCCGGGAGCTTCTGGTGAAGGGTGCCAGGGTTTACCTGGAGAAGAGCGATAACCCTGCCCGCTCCACTGCCTACGATCTGGTGGCAGTAGAAAAGGGGGACCGCACCGTCAACATGGATTCCCAGGCCCCCAATAAGGCAGTGGAGGAGTGGCTGCGCAGGGGAGGGCTGTTCCCGGATGTGGCAGCGGTTCGCCCGGAGACAAAGTTTGGTAATTCCCGGTTTGATTTTTATGTGGAGTCGAATCAGGAAAAGATATTTATAGAGGTGAAGGGCGTTACGCTGGAGGAAGAGGGTGTGGTGCGCTTCCCCGACGCGCCCTCGGACAGGGCGGTGAAGCACGTGGGAGAGCTGGTGGAGGCAAAGCAGCATGGCTACCGCGTTTTTGTGTTGTTTGTGATCCAGATGGAAGGTGTGAGGTACTTCACACCAAACAGGCAGACTCATCCGGAGTTTGCGGATGCCCTGTGCAAGGCGGCGGAGGCAGGCGTGGAGGTGCTTGCTTACGATTGCAGGGTGACGCCGGATTCCATGACCATATATAAGCCGGTTCCGGTAGTTCTGGATGAATCTGAAATACCGCCTTGCGCGTCGCCGGGTTGTGTAGTGAGGCCTGAGGTTAATGAAGACAGTGCATCAGGTACAATAGGTATATTGGAAGAATCTTTAGATGATGTTAAGAAAAACTTAAGCTTCAGTGGTTTAGCAGCCATTCCCAAGCCGCTTTTAATATGGTATGATAGGAACAGACGCATTCTCCCCTGGCGTGAGGAGCCGACACCCTATAGAGTGTGGGTGTCGGAGATCATGCTCCAGCAGACCCGGGTGGAGGCTGTGAAGCCTTACTTTGAGCGATTCATGAACGCCCTGCCGGACATAGCGGCATTGGCCTCGGCGACTGAGGAGGAGCTTCTGAAGCTCTGGGAGGGCCTGGGCTACTACAACCGGGTACGCAATCTGCAGCAGGCAGCCAGGCAAATTCAAGCCGACTACGAAGGGAGAATGCCGGATACCTTCGAGGAGCTTTTGAAACTGAAGGGTATCGGCAGCTACACTGCAGGAGCCATCGCGTCCATCGCCTATGGCAGGGCTGTGCCGGCAGTGGACGGGAACGTGCTGAGAGTGGTATCCCGCATCCGACAAGACAGCCGGCCGATCACGGATCCAAAGGTGAAGGGAGCAGTGGAGAGGGATTTGACGGAGGTTATTCCTGTGGACAGGCCCGGGGATTTCAACCAGGCCATGATGGAGCTGGGCGCCTGTGTCTGTCTCCCCAATGGGGCGCCTCTATGTGGGAGTTGTCCTCTTGCGGAACTCTGCATGGCACATCTGGCAGGCCGGGAAGCGGACTATCCGATGAAGCAGGTAAAGAAGCCCCGTCAGATTGAGGAAAAGACTATACTTGTCATCAGGGATGAAAATAAAACGGCTGTCCGCAAAAGGCCTGAAAGAGGACTGCTGGCAGGCATGTATGAGTTCCCTTCCCTGACAGGATTTCGGACGGCGGAGGAAGTGACGGCCTACCTGGCGGGCAATGGGATAAAGGTTCTGCGGATTCAGCCCCTGGAGGATGCAAAGCATATTTTTACCCACAGGGAATGGCGCATGAAGGGCTATATGATCCGGGTGGACGAACTGGAGCCCGGCGTACCGGGGGAAGGTTCAAATGACTGGCTGTACATCGAGCCTGAGGAGACCAGGGAGAGGTATCCCATTCCGTCGGCTTTTGGGGCTTACACAAAATATTTGAATATCAGGCTTGGAAAGGAAAGATACAGGGAGGACGAGAGAAAGTGAAGCTACTGTCAATTGCAATACCGTGCTACAATTCAGCAAACTACATGAGAAAGTGCATTGAGTCGCTGTTACTGGGCGGCGAGGATGTGGAGATCATCATTGTGGACGACGGTTCCACAAAAGATAACACCGCTGAGATTGCTGACGAGTACCAGACGCGCTACCCTACCATTGTGAAGGCGGTGCACAAGGAAAACGGCGGCCATGGCTCGGCAGTGAACGCAGGTATCGACGCTGCTACCGGGCTATATTTTAAGGTGGTGGACAGCGACGACTGGGTGAAGGAGGAAGCCTACAAACAGGTTCTTGATACCCTGCGGCAGCTGGCAGGAGGGGCAATGTCTCTTGATATGCTGGTCTGCAACTATGTTTATGAGAAGGAAGGGGAGAAGCGTAAAAAAGTCATCCACTACCACCACACCCTGCCGAAGGATCAGATGTTCACATGGGACGACTGCCATCATTTTCAGAAAGGCCATTACATTCTGATGCACTCGGTGATCTTTCGGACGAAGCTGCTTAAAGAGTGCGGCATCCGTCTGCCGGAACACACCTTTTATGTGGATAATTTATATGTGTTTGAGCCCCTGCCCTATGTGCAGAACATGTATTATCTGGATGTAAATTTTTACCGTTATTACATCGGCCGCAGCGACCAGTCCGTGAACGAGGAGGTCATGATCTCCCGGATCGACCAGCAGCTGAAGGTCAACAAGCTCATGATAGACTATCTGGTGGAACGGAAGGCAGAGCTTATAAAGAACAAGCGCAGATACCAATATATGCGCAATTACCTTGAGATCATCACCACTATATCTTCTGTGCTGTTGATCCGTTCCGGCACTGAGGAGAATCTGGAGAAGAAAAAGGAATTGTGGAAGTATCTGAAAGAGAAGGACAGAAAGCTTTTTGCCTGGATGCGCAGCGGCATTATGGGCGGCACCATGAATCTGCCCGGACGGGGGGGCCGTGAAATTTCTGTGAAGGCTTACAAGATATGCCAGAGGATATTTAAATTTAACTGAGAAAACAAGCCTGCGTACAAACAAGTGAACAAAGAATCTGTGAATAAGAATCTGAATGCAAAATGCCCCAGGCCGTTTGTGAACGGACCGGGGCATTTCCTTCTTTAACCTATATCTACCTATTTCTGTATCTTGTGCTATTTATTTAAAACCCATCAGTCGTGCTGGGCTGTGCGCTGAGGCCGGGATGCCGTAATCCAGTCCCTCCGATAAACCACAACGTACATCACGGCACCAAGGAGGAGACCTGTGACCACATCGAATACGGAGTGCTGTTTTATCAGCATGGTGGAAAGAATAATGGAAACGGCAAGCACCAGCGACGCAATCTTTAATCCCTTTTTATTTGCCAGTTCCCTGTTGTGCATCACGGCAAAGTGAGCGCCCAGGGAATTGTACACATGGATGCTGGGCCACAGGTTTGTGGGGGTATCCGTCCGCCAGAGCATGGACACCAGACTGGAAAATACGTTGTCCCGGGGCATCATGGCAGGACGCAGCTGGTGGCCGTTGGGCCATAGTGTGGAAATGATCAGAAAAACGGTCATGCCTGTCATCAAAAATGTGCAGACCTTATAGTAATCCTGTTTGTTTTTGAACATCAGGAAGGCGACCACGGCCGCCACATATAAAAACCAGAGAAGATAAGGAACGATGAACACCTCACAGAAGGGAATGATATCGTCCAGCGCCATGTGTATCACTGTATACGTTGTCACGTCCTGCTCCAGCCATGCAAACCAGCATAAATAGACGACCATGAAAATCAAAAGCGGAATGACATGCTTATACTTTATGCATAAGCGGAAACATTTTTTCATCTCGGATCAGACCTTTCCATTTTCCCTATCCCGAAGACATCGGGAATTTATCTCTTTCTTTTTTACCAACTCTAGTATAGCCTTATATTTTTAAAAATCAACTATTTTTTTCACTTCTTTAAAATATTTAGAAAACCTTAAGGTTTGTGGTCGGGAGTGATCATCAGCACGGCGTGGTGCAGACAGGAAACGCTGATACGGTCCGCCCTGCGGTTTACCTCGCCATCCGTGTGTATCCAGAGGGGAATGTCCGCCTCCAGGGTAAAACATTCCGCCCTGTAGGGCGTGATGCCCCGGAACCGATAGTGCTTTCCGCTAAAAGCTGTGGGCAGCGCAAAGAGCACCAGCAGCTTCGAAAGATTGCCGACGGCACACAGATCCAAAAATCCGTCGGAGTCATCGGCCTTCGGGCAGAACATAAAGCCGCCGCCTTCAAAGCGGTGGATCATACCGGTCACAAAGAGCATGGTGCCGATGTCGATAGACTCCTCATCATTCAGCGTCAATCTGCCGGATATGGCTTTCGTTGCCAGCAGCTGCTTTAAGGCGATGCCGAGATAGGTCAGCTTGCCCAGTCCCAGCCTGTTTAAAACCGTCTTGATCCTGGAGCGCTGGGTCTCCTCGCACACCGCGGCGTCGTAACCCATACCGCAGCTGACGCAGAAGCGCCGGCTCTCTCCGTCGGGGTAAGTGAGAACGCCAATATCCATGGACCTAGGCCTGCCGGTATGCAGGATCAGTTCCAAAGCTGCAGCCGGCTTCTTGGGAATCCCAAGGTCACGGGCCAGGTCGTTGCTGGAGCCGGTGGGGATGTAACCGATGGTCACTGAAGCATCGGCAGGAACTGCCTGGACGGCTTCATTCATGGTGCCATCGCCACCCAGAATGATCAGGGTGAGAGAGGTGCTCCTGTCGGAACACAGTTCAGAAACGATCTCGGTAACGTTGCCTTTTTCCTTTGAGAAGTGGACGGCATATGGCACTTTTTCTTTTTTCAGTGTTGGTTCTATCTGCTCCTGCCAGATCTTGAGTCCCTTGCCGGAGCGGGAGGCTGGGTTTACGATTATATGGTACATTTGGTATCTCCTGGGGGCTTTGCTTTTGGTTAAATGTTGCTGCATCATAGTATACATGATTGTATGAATGCGGTCAATGGTTTTGGGTAGCGGGTGACTGTATAGTTTGGCGTCAGGTGATTGGTGAGTGGGTAATGTGTGATCAGCGAGTGACAGGTGTAGCGCGAGTAACAGGTGTACCGCGAGTGACGGTTTCGGGAGACAGGTGTGCCCGCGCAACCGGGCGACGCTCCGGTGAACTAACTGCCAACTTCGACTAAGGCGTGGAAGGGCACCACGTCTAAGTCTACGTAGGCAGTGGATTTCACCTCCGCTAAGGGCGCCCTTGCATCGTTGCGCGGACACACCTGTCTCCCGAAACCTGTAACCGGCCATATTTTTTTATAATTTATTTAATAACATAAGCAACTGATAATATAAGCAGCCAATAGTATAAGTGATTAATAATATAGATAATTAATGACACAAGTAATTTTTGGCAAAAATTATTACTTAAGTAATTTAAAAAAATAATTAATAACACAAGTAATACAACAAAATAATTAATAACAGGTGCAATTTGACAAAGAAACCAAGAATATGAGTGGAAATATGGGTAACATGCCCGCTCCCCGGTGCCGTCACTTGCAGTAACTTATAGCTTAATCACTTGCGGCAACCTATAGCTTAGTCACTTGCGGCAACCTGCAGCAACCCATTGATCTGTCACTTACAGCAGCCTACCAGTCAACCTTGACCCTTCCTTATCCTATATGGTAATATATTTTCATCGCCTACATAATATCTACATTATTTTATGAACCCAGGCAGCAAATCTATGCCAGATAAGGAGCGCCGCATGAAAAAAACAAGCATCACATTGACATCAGGAAACGCTGTTCCTTTCCATAACCAGGTGGACTTCTGCATCGGCACGGGCCGAATGGGCCTGGCACTGCACAAGGAATACCAGGAACAGCTGAAGTTCGTACAGGAATACATCGGCTTCAGCCACATCAGGGGCCATGGACTGTTCTGCGATGACATGGCAATCTATCAGGTGGAAAGGGACGGAACCGTCTCCTATAATTTCACCTATCTGGATCGGGTCATGGATAGCTACCGTGAACTGGGACTTAAGCCTTTTCTGGAGCTGGGCTTTATGCCGGAGAAAATGGCCAGCGGAACCCAGACCATATTTTATTGGAAGGGAAACGTGACGCCCCCGGCATCCTACAATGCCTGGACGGACATGGTGAAGGCGCTGCTTGTCCATCTGTGCCAGAGATATGGAAGAGACGAGGTTGTTACCTGGCCCGTGGAGGTCTGGAACGAGCCCAATCTGCCGGGATTTTGGGAAAATGCTGACATGGAGGAATATTTTAAACTGTTCCATCTTACCTTTTTGGCGGTAAAGGAAGTGGACAGCCGCTTCCGTGTGGGCGGCCCTGCGGTGTGTGGAGGAAGCGATGAGAAATGGATACGTGCCTTTATGGAGTACTGCGCGGCCAATCGGCTGCCAGTGGATTTTGTGACCAGACATCACTACACCACGGAATTTCCTGACCATGTTGGTCACTACGGTTATGCTGAGTTAATGCAGGCGGAGGACGGCTTTGCCAATCTGCGCACCACCAGGGATATTATTGACAGCTTCCCGGAGTATAGGGGGCTTGAAATTCACATTACAGAAAACAATACATCCTACATACCAAACTGCCCGCTCCACGACACCAACCAAAACGCTGCCTTTATGGCACAGCAGTTATCAAGGCTGGGAGATGGAAATGAATCCTATTCCTACTGGACCTTTGGCGACGTGTTCGAGGAACAGGGAGTGCCCTTCACACCCTTCCACGGCGGCTTTGGTCTGGTGGCAGACGGCTGCATCCCAAAGCCTACTTTCTGGACCTTTGTGTTCTTTAAAAAGCTGAAGGAGAAGGCGGGATATTGCATTTATCGGGATGATAACGCTGTGGTGATGCGTCTGGAAGACGGCAGCTTCCGCGGCGTGCTCTGGAATATGACCAATGAGAGGACGGGAGAGGCGATTGACTTTACACTGGAGATTCCGGGAGGAGAGCAGGGCTGCCTGCTCACGCAGCTGGTGGATGAAAAGCACTGCAATCCCCTGAAGCTGTGGCATGACATGGGCGAGCCTGCAACCCCTTCCACGGAGGAGATCAGACTCATCAGAGAGGCTGCCGCGCCCTTTACCCAGACTCTGCGGCCTTCCTTCCGAAACGGAGAGACAAAGGCACAAGTCAGGGTGGAGGAGAACGGTGTCCTTTACTTCCGGTGGATGCCCGGAGAGATAAAGTCTGACCTGGGCTATTCCTATCAGCGGACCATGCAGTACCCTGACATAAACCCCATTATCCGGCTGGATTATCCCGATCCGGATGTGATCCGGGTGGAGGATACCTACTATATGATAAGTACCACCATGCACTTTATGCCCGGGGGCGAGATCCTGCGTTCCTACGACCTGAGGAATTGGGAGCATGCGGCATATGTATACGATACTCTGGACGGCACCCCCGGCCAGAAGCTGGAGAACGGGGAGAATATTTATGGCAAAGGCATGTGGGCCGCTTCCCTGCGCTTCCATAAGGGAACTTTCTATGTGTGCTTTGTGGCCAATGATACCCACAAGACCTATCTGTACACGGCAAAGGACATTCAGGGACCCTGGGAGAAGCATTTTATCGACGGCTTTTACCATGACTGCTCCCTGCTTTTTGATGACGACGGTAAGGTATATATCGCCTATGGCAACCGTGACATCTACATCACCCAGCTGAAGGAGGATTTGAGCGGTCCCCTGGAGGGCGGTCTCCACAGACTGGCGGTCAGTGACAGGGACAATCCGTCTCTCGGCTATGAAGGGACGCATTTTTACAAGATAAACGGAAAATATCACCTGTTTTTTATTCATTCACGGACTGACAGATGGCGCAGGGTTGAGGCTTATTTCACCGCGGACTCTCTGGAAGGGGAATTCACCGGCGGCGACATTCTGGACGACGACAGGGGCTACTGCGGACAGGGTGTGGCCCAGGGCGGCATTGTGGACACTCCCGACGGCAGATGGTACGCCATTCTGTTCCAGGACAGCGGGGCGGTGGGCAGAATTCCCGTGCTCATTCCCGTGACTTGGGAAAAGGATCGGCCCGTGTTTGGAAAAGACGGTCTGATCCCTGAAGAGTTTTCCTTAGACAGCACCAGGCCAGGCTACAGGTACAGTCCATTGGTGGACAGCGACGACTTCCGCGGTCCACTGAAGGAGTGCTGGCAGTTCAATCATGAACCGAACAGGGCATTGCTTGACCATGACAGGGAACAGGGCATATGGAAAGTAACCACGGGAACGATCAGCAAGAGCTTGACTCAAGCAGTCAATTCGATCACCCAGAGGATGATGTATCCAGGCTGCGCCGCCGAAGTGACGGTGGACGGCAGCGGCCTTAATGAGGGGGATTACGCCGGGCTTTGTGCCCTCCAGGGATGTTATGGCATGATTGCCCTGACCAGACGGGAGGGAAAGCTTTATCTGGTGGTGCGCACAGCGCAGCAGGAAGAAAAACCGACGGTACCAGGAGTTGACGACGCGCGTTCGAAAGAGCGTGAGTCTGAGACGGAGTGGGCCGCCATACCTCTGGAGGAGCAGGCGCGGTTGAAACTGGAGGTGGATTTTACCGATATGAAGGATACAGCTTCCTTCTATTATTGGAAGAAAGATGAGACCGGCAGGAAAAACTTTTTCGGAAGATGGGAGAAAGTAGGCCCGGATCACAAGCTGTATTTTAAATTGGACCATTTTGTGGGCTGCCGGTTCGGCCTGGCGGTTTATTCCACATTGGAAGCAGGAGGCACAGCAGCTTTTAGCAATTTTCAATATCGGAAACGGTAAAATGATGGTCAAAATGCTGAAATTGCTGCGAATGTGTACAATGTGCACAAAAGAAATGCAATTTTTAAATAAAAAATAGCAACAAATGAAGAGAAGGGCTAGACATTTTTGGTGTATTATGCTATTATAGTCATGAGGTTATGTACCTTTTGTATGTAAAATTACAGTAAATACTGGTTTTGTGGAGGAAAGTATGAAGAGCTCTGTAAAGAAGATAATTGTAGCAGTGGCAGTTGTAGCGGTGATAGCATTGATTGCTTTCCTTATGTCTCTGCGCGGTGTGGAGGATTTCCATGACAAGTACGCAGGCGTAGACCTGACCACCGATGTGGAAGGTATGGAGAGAGTGGGTACATATACGGGTTACCTGAATGACCATGCCGATGCGGCGCATCCTGCAGAGAATATTGAGGTGGATCTGTACAATTATGATTCTACCGGCTCTGTGGAAGTGTATAGTAATTATGAAGGCGAGACAAAGGCACTGTTTACCGGTACCGGCTCCATGGTTACCTGGAAGGTAAAAGTGCCCCAGGCGGGTTTCTACAATATATATGTGGAATATATGGTTCCTGAATCCAGAGGTGTGACGGCAGAGAGAGCCGTCTATGTGAACGGTGAGATTCCTTTCGAGGGAGCCAGGAGTATTTCCTTCACCAGAATCTGGACGGACGGCGGCCCGATAAAGGTTGACAACCAGGGCAATGAGATCAGACCTACTCAGGTGGAGGTTTTTGATTGGCAGCATTCCTACTTCAGGGACGACATGGGATATAGCGCCGATCCTTACATGTTCTACCTGGAGGCAGGAGAGAATGAGATCGGTCTTGAGGCTGAGAATGAACCCATGGTTCTGAAGAAGCTGGTCGTGACAGAGGTGCAGAAGCTTGATACCTATCAGGAATACATAGCGAAGCAGCCGACAGTCAATGCTTCCGACAATGCTAAAAATTATATTCAGAAGATTCAGGGTGAGGATTCCACATATCGCTCCGAGTCATCCTTATATGCGAAGTATGACAGGTCCTCCCCCACTACAGAACCCAACAGCGTTACCACTACTGTGCTGAACTACGTGGGCGGCGATGCGTGGAGGAGTTCCGGCCAGTGGATCGAGTGGGATTTCCAGGTGCCTGAGGACGGTTATTATAACATTATGGTAAAGGGGCGCCAGAATTACTCCCGCGGTGTGGTGTCCAGCAGAAGCGTCTATATCGACGGTGAGATTCCTTTCGCTGAAATGCGGGAGATTGCCTTTGAGTACAGCAATGATTGGAACTGCATGCAGCTGGCTGACGCGGAGGGAACGCCTTACAACTTCTATCTGAAGGCAGGAACCCACACCATCCGGTTGGAGGCTACACTGGGCGGCGTTGGCCCGATCCTGGAGCAGCTGGAGGATTCCACTTTCAGGCTGAACCAGATCTACAGAAAGATTCTGGTGTACACAGGTGCCACACCCGACCAGTACAGAGATTACTATATTGAAAGAAACTACCCTGAGGTCATGGAAGCCATGGATCTGGAGTCCAAGAGACTTTACAAGATCGTGGACGACATGGTGGCATACAGCGGACAGAAGGCTGACAATATTGCCACGGCTCAGACGGTGGCTCAGCAGCTGGAACGTTTCTGTGCGAAACCTCAGAAGATTACGCTGGAGTTTACCACCTTCAAAGATAATATTACCGCTATCGGCACTGCAACTCTTACTTTAAGCGAAACCAAGCTGGATATCGACTATCTGGTGGTCAGTGGTACGGACGTAAAGCCTGAAAAACAAAAAGCCAATATGGCTATGAAGCTGTGGCATGAGATTAAGTCCTTTGCGGCATCCTTTGTGGTGGACTATAACGCAGTGGGTGACGTATATGACGAAGGCGGCAGCGATGATGTTGTTAAGGTTTGGGTTCTTACCGGACGTGATCAGGGCACGATTTTAAAGTCCATGGTGGATGATACCTTTACGCCGGAAACCGGAGTTAAGGTTAATGTGGAAGTGGTTGACCCTGGCGCGTTGATGAATGCGGTTATGGCGGGCAGGGGCCCCAATGTGGTGCTCTCTGTTGGTGCGGACCAGCCAGTGAACTATGCGCTTCGTAACGCGGTTGAGGATATTACCCAATTTGAAGGCTGGGAGGATGTGCTTTCCCATTATACTGAAAGCTCTTATAAACAGTATATACTCTGGGATGAGAATATGGATCGGCATATTTACGGCATTCCTGAGACACAGACCTTTAATGTGATGTTTTATAGAAAGGATGTCTTGGAGGAACTGGAACTGGAGATACCTAATACGTGGCAGGAGCTGATTGAGATGCTGCCGACCATCCAGGGCAATAATCTCTCTGTTGGTATTCCTACGGCGGCGGGCAGCAGCGGATCCGCGAGCGCCAGCACATCGATAGCTTCCAATGCGCCTGACCTGTCACTGTACTTTACACTTCTCTATCAGTATGGCGGCGATATGTATAACGAGGCGGGGACAAAGACTACGGTGGACAGCGAGGCTGGAGTGAGAGCCTTCAAAGACTACGTCAGGTACTTTAACGATTACGGCATTCCTGCTATATACGACTTTGTGAGCCGATTCCGTTCCGGTGAGATGCCCATTGGTATTGCGGCATATTCTACCTATAATACGTTGATGGTATCAGCGCCCGAGATCAGAGGACTTTGGGACTTTACACTGATTCCTGGCACTGAGAAGACAGACGAGAATGGCAATACATATATCGACAGGTCTGATTTTATCACGGGAAGTGCAACTATGATGATCGCTACGAAATCAGACAGTTTGAGGCAGGCATCCTGGGAGTTCATGAAGTGGTGGGCAGAGCCCAGCACCCAGGTGCGGTTCGGCCGCGAGATCGAGGCGCTGCTTGGTTCGTCTGCCCGGTACGCTACCGCTAATAAGGACGCGTTCGTACAGCTCTCCTGGAGCTCCGACGACATCGCCGTTCTGGATGCCCAGTGGGACCAGACAGTGGGAATTCGAGAGGTGCCCGGCGGTTACTTCACGGGACGTCACATCACCAATGCTATCCGAAAGGTGATCAATGAGAAATCGGATTCGAGAGAAACCATTATCGACTACGCTGTGACGATCAACGACGAGATAACAAAGAAGCGGATCGAATTCGGCTTGCCGCTAGACGAATAAAGGAGTGAAGCATGAAAGAATATGTAAGCAAATATTTTACCCTGCGAAAGCATAATATGCAGGTGGCATGGAAAAAGGCAAAGAGAAGCAAGATGTGTTATGCGTTTCTTTTACCTTATGCAGTGCTCTTCACATTGTTCTTCATTATGCCGGTGGTGGTATCCATTTTTTACGGCTTTACGTATTATAACATTCTGGAGAGCCCCAGGTTCATCGGCTTGCAGAATTACATCAGCCTGATACTGGAGGATGACATCTTCCTTATAGGTATCAAGAATACCCTGATGATAGCTATTGTCACCGGACCGCTGGGATACATTATGTCGTTCCTTTTCGCCTGGTTGATCAATGAGCTGCCCAGGTGGGTGCGAAGTGTGGCTGTGGTCGTGTTCTATGCGCCCTCTATTGCCGGCAACCTGTACGTGATCTTTTCTGTGTTCTTTAGAGGAGACGCTTACGGATATGTAAACGCTTTCCTGATGAATGTGGGTATTATTGATACACCGATTTTGTGGTTTATTAATCCCACATACATGCTTCCTGTTTGTATGCTGGTCATTCTGTGGATGAGCCTCGGTACAGGATTCCTTTCCTTCGTGGCAGGTCTCCAGGGTGTGGACAGATCCCAATTCGAGGCGGGATACATGGACGGTGTCAAAAACCGCTGGCAGGAGCTGTGGTACATTACCCTTCCTAACATGCGGCCCATGCTGATGTTCGGTGCGGTCATGTCCATCACCCAGGCTTTCGGTGTCTGTGATGTGACCATGGCGCTGTGCGGTTATCCCAGTACGGACTATGCGGCGCGTACCATTGTGACCCACCTGTTCGACTATGGTTTCACCAGGTTTGAGATGGGTTATGCATGTGCCATCGCGACTATATTGTTCCTGATGATGATCCTTTGTAACAAAGCAATCCAAAGTCTGTTGAGGAGAGTAGGAACCTGATATGAGCAAGAAGAGCAAAAAAAGAGAACAAGAAGTTGTAGAAGCAGTTTACCACAAAAAGCTTATCAAGAGGAGAAAGCCCAACCGCTCTGTCGCAGGAGATTTTTTCCTGTACCTGTTTCTGTTCCTGGTAGCGGTGGTCATGTTTTTCCCGGTTGTATTTGCGGTCAGCAACGCACTGAAGCCTTTGGATGAACTGTTTAAGTTTCCACCGAAGATTCTGGCACAGAATCCTACACTGGATAATTTTTCCGACCTGTTCGTGACCATGGGTCAATCCTGGGTAACATTTTCCAGGTATCTGTTTAATACAGTGTTTATTACTGCTGTTGGTACCTTTGGCCATTTGATCATTGCATCCATGGGAGCTTTTGTGCTTGCAAAGTATGAATTCCCCGGCAATGCGACCTTCTTTAAACTTGTTACCGTGGCAATGATGTTCACAGGTTATGTAACACAGATTCCCAACTATCTGATTTTGAACGGTTTGGGATGGATCGATACATACTGGGCCATTATCATACCGGCATTTGCATCGCCCATGGGTCTCTTCCTGATGAAGCAGTTTATGGAAGGCCTGCCCACCTCTCTGATTGAGGCGGCAAAGATTGACGGTGCCAACGAATGGAGAGTGTTCAGCGGTATTGTGATGCCCAACGTAAAACCGGCATGGATGACACTGATCATTTTCTCTGTACAGGGCCTTTGGAACAATAAAGCGGCTACCTATATCTATTCTGAGGAAAAGAAGATGCTTGCTTATGCCATACAGCAAATCCAGAGTGGCGGCATCGCGAGAACCGGTCAGGCAGCGGCGGTGATTGTGGTTCTGATGGCAGTTCCCATCGCTATATTCATATTCTCCGAGAGCCAGATCCTGGAGACGATGGCAAGCTCGGGTCTGAAGGATTAACAGGGAATGAGGTGGCGTATGAAAAGGATAGTGAAAACAACTGGCGCACTGGTGCTGGGAGCGGTGATCATGGCAGCGTCTTCCATGAGTGTTATGGCGACAGAGAGAAGTTATACCTACAATTACGATTACTGGGGGGATGTGCAGGATTCTCCCGACACATACACTGTGACAAAGGTATATACCGCAACAGCTTTTGGCTTGGAGACGAACTTTAAGAGTCCCGAGGGCATGTTTGTAAAAGATGATATGATTTATATCTGCGACACCGGTAATAATCGGATTGTGCAGATAAGGCGAACGGGAACTGAGCAGTTCGAGGTGATTCGGATTTTTGATAGTATCAAGGGGAACACGGAGGTGAAGAAACTCTCCGGCCCTACAGATATCGCCATATCGGAAGAGGGTGACATCTTTATCTCTGACAAGGGAAATGCTCGTATTGTCAGAGTGGATCAGGATCTGAACTATAAACTGGAGTTTGGCCTTCCGGTGGATTCCACCGTGAGCGCTGAGGCCACCTTCCAGCCTTCCAAGATCGTGATAGATACAGCAGGGCGCGTCTATTGTATCGCGACCGGTATCAACCAGGGCCTTTGTAAATACGAGGCTGACGGAACCTTCACCGGATTTGTGGGAGCGACTCCTGTTACATATAACTGGATGGATTACATCTGGAAAAAGTTTGCGACCCAGGAGCAGAGGGCCAGAATGATATCCTTTGTTCCTACCTCATACGATAATATTTACATGGATCATGAAGGTTTCATCTATGCCTGCGCAGGAGGCCAGGATGAGGGGGATCTTGATTCCGGAGCAGCCCAGGCGATCCGTAAACTAAATCTTTTAGGAAGCAACATTCTCGTAGAGAACGGTGAATACCCTGCTTACGGAGATCTCTACTGGGGTGAGGGCGGCGGATATAAAGGGCCCTCCTACTATACGGATGTGACCGTGATGGAAAATGACATCTATGTCTGTCTGGATAGGAATCGTGGACGTCTCTTCGGTTATGATGACCAGGGTATGTTAGTGTTTGTTTTTGGCGGCAACGGAAATATGGACGGTTATTTCCGCAATCCCGCTGCCATCGAGCACATGGGACACGATCTGCTGGTCCTGGATTCCCTGGACTGCAGTGTGACTTTATTTACGCCTACTGAGTTTGGAAATCTGATTTATCAGGCTATCGAGCAGTTTGACGCCGGAGATTATGAAGCCTCCGGTGAGAGCTGGAAGAATGTCATGGAGATGAATGGCAATTACGATCTGGCCTATATTGGCATCGGGCGGTCCCTGCTGCGTCAGGAAAGATACCGTGAGGCCATGGACTATTTTGAACTGAAGTATGACGCCGACAATTATTCAAAAGCTTACAAGCAGTACCGTAAGGAGTGGGTGGAGGATCACATTGTGATCATCGTCATTGTTATCCTGGTGCTCTTCCTGGTTCCCCTCTCCATCGGCAGAATCAAGGAAATCAAGCATGAAATAGATATCGCTGATATCTTCAGAACCTAGAGGAACGGAGGACGGTATGATTGCTGCACTGAAAAAAAAGGAGACTTACCAAAAATATTTAAAGAGCCTGAGGTTTGCTCTGTACTGTATTACCCATCCTCTGGACGGATTCTGGGATCTTACCCATGAAAGAAGAGGGACTTACGCGGCGGCAAACACCATCCTGATCTTAACTCTTCTCATCAGGGTCATGAAGCTTCGTTATACTAGCTTCATCTTTATAACCGTGTATTGGGAGGATATAAACATCTTCCTGTATCTGGCCAGCATCGTCTTTCCATTGGCAATGTTCGTGGTAGGGAACTGGGGCCTGACGACATTGTTTGACGGAAAGGCCAGACTGGGGCAGGTGTATATGGCAAGCTGTTACGCTATGACCCCCTATCCGCTGATCCAGATTCCGCTGATGATATTTAGCAACTTTGTGACAGTGGATGAAGCAGAGTTTTATGCCGCGCTCAGTGCGATTTCTCTGGTCTGGGCCGCGCTGCTCTTCGTGGCAGCCATGGGACAGATTCATGAGTTCAACATGGGAAAGAACCTGCTGTTTATAGTTGCCAGCCTGTTTGCAATGCTGGTGATCGTTTTCATCCTGTTGCTGTTCTTCAGTATGATCTCACAGGGTATTGCGTACTTCATCTCTATTGGGAAGGAGATTATGTTCCGATTATAGCAGGACGGAAAGCTGAAAGCATATCCGCCGGGCGGAAGGATAGATAGGAGTGACCATGAAGAAAGATAAATCAGTAAGAAAAGCCGAAATGAAAGCTGCAGTGATCAGCAAGCTGAAGAGCCTTGCGGCTCCTGTCATCATCACTGCTATTATACTGGTGGGCGTGCTGGTGATAATTAATTTTCAGAATGCTGAAGAGCAGCCTGATGTCGTGGGACTTAACGGTTATGAAGGGCCGGATACTCCCATCGTAGTCGAGAACGCAGAGTTGAAACTGACTCTGGATCCCACTACCACACAGTTCTCAATTGAGGTGAAGAGCAGCGGAAAGGTTTGGTACTCCAATCCTCCAGAAGCGGCCCATGATCCCCTGGCAGTGGCTTCCGAGAAGGGAAGAATTCAGTCCACCCTGCTCATGACTTACAGCCAATCCACAGGTCTGGAGACCACATTTGATAATTTCAACTACGGTATCGACAACGGGCTGTATGAAATTGAGACGGGAGACGATTATATTCGGGTCGACTATTCCATCGGTGATGTAGAGAGAGAGTATGTCATCCCTCCCGTTAAAAAAGCGTCGGAATTTGATGACCTTATTGCGCAGATGGTGAATACAGATGCGGACTTTGTAAAGCGTTACTATAAGAAATACGACATTAACAACCTAGGTAAAAATGACGACAAGGATGAACTCCTTGCAAACTATCCCATTCTGGAGACAGAGCCCGTCTATGTGCTGAGAGATACAGCGCAGGGTGCTGTACCTCTGAAGCTGGAGCAGATTTTTGAATCCTATGGCTATGACATAGAGGAACTGGCGGCTGACAAGGAGTTAAACTTCCTGGAAAAAGGAAGCGACAAACCCGTGTTCAATGTGAGCATCATCTATCGGCTCGAGGGCGGGGACCTTGTGGTGGAAGTACCGTTCAGTTCTCTGGATAGCAAGAAAACATATCCCATCTACAAATTGGTTCCGCTTCCTTATTTTGGAGCGGGCGGTCCCGATGACGAGGGGTATCTGCTGGTGCCCGAGGGCGGCGGCGCATTGATCAATTTCAACAATAATAAGATTTCTCAGTCCAGATATTACGCTAACATGTACGGCTGGGATATGGCGCTGTCAAGAGATGCGGTTGTACATGATACGAGAGCATACTTTAATGTTTTCGGCATTGCAAACGGCGACGATTCCTTTATTTGTATTATGGAGGAGGGTGTGCCCTACGCTTCCATACAGGCAGATATTGCCGGACACGGAAACAGTTATAACTGGGTGAATGCAGTTTACAGTATCAAACCCAGGGAGCTATATGAGATAGGTGATTTGGGATCCCAGAGCACATACAAATTCCTCGATACGCTTCCTGATGAGACGCTGACTCAGCGGTACCGCTTCGTGGATTCCAGCAGCTATGTAGACATGGCAAAGACCTATCAGGGATATTTAAAGGACAAATACGGCCAGTATTTTGCTGAGAATGGTGACGATGGAACTCCCGTTGCTCTGGAGATCGTAGGAGCAGTAGACAAGGTAAAGCAGATTGTTGGCATACCGGTTTCAAGGCCCTTGAAGCTTACCGGATACGACGAAGCAGAGGATATGATCCGCCAGCTTGTTGGAGAGGGAATGGGAAATATCTCTGTGAAATATGTGGGATGGTGTAACGGAGGTGTGAACCAGAAGATCCTGCGGAAGGCGAAGACCGTCTCCGCTCTGGGCAGCTCAAAGGACTTAAAGGCTCTGGGCAGTGCCGCAAAGGAACTTGGTGTGGATCTGTACCTTGAGGGTGTGACCCACTATGAATATGACAGTAACATTTTGGACGGTTTCTTCTCCTTCACGGATGCGGCGAGATTTTTGAGTAAAGAGAGGGCCGAGCTCCATGTATACAGTGCGGTGACTTATTCCTTGAGAGAGGGGACTGATCCCTATTATCTGCTTCATGCGGATCTGATCGGGACGACAACGAAAGCTCTGGCATCGGCTGCGGAAAAGTATAATGCTAATGTGGCTTTCCGGGATGCCGGCATGGATCTGTCTTCAGACTATTATCTGAAAAATACCGTCAGCAGAAATGCAGCTATGCTTTCCCAGGCGGAACTGTTAAAGCAGATTTCTGACAGCGGCCAGAAGATTATGATCAATATGGGTAATGATTACGCCCTTCCTTACGCAGATATTGTGACCAATATGGATCTTGCGGGAAGCGGGTACACTATTTTAGATAAGGAGATTCCCTTCTACCAGATTGCTGTTCACGGCTATGTGAATTACACGGGCAGGCCTTTGAATATCTGCGGCAACATAGAGACGGAGCTGCTGGTGTCTGCCGAGTACGGTGCCGGGCTTTCCTTCTCCCTTATGAGAGAGACGGCATTCGCTTTACAGAAGACGCTTTATACCCAGTATTATGCGTCCGATTTTGAAGCATGGCACGACAGGATGATGGATATCTACAACAGATATGACAGAGAACTTGGCCATGTTTTCAATCAGGAGATGGTTGGGCATGAGAAACTGAGCGAGGAGTTGTCCTGCACCGTCTATGAGGACGGAACGAAAGTTTACGTAAATTACAGCTTTACGGATGCGGTGACACCGGACGGCGTAGAAGTTCCTGCCAGGGATTACAAGGTAGTCCGCTGAGGAAAGACTGAGATAGGAAAAGATTTTAGAAAGGGTAGTGGTTATGAAAAGACAGAAGAACAAGTTAGCAGGTCTGCAAAGACGCAAAGCCGTCTCGGGATATCTGTTCATAGCGCCGTTCATCATTGGGTTTCTGCTTTTTATGGTGCAGCCTCTGTGCCAGTCCCTGTACATGAGTTTCTGTAATGTACAGCTGGGAGCGGGCAGCTTTGATCCCGTCTGGCGCGGATTATTCAATTTTGATTATGCTTTCCGCGTCGATCCGGAGTATGTCCGGCTTCTCACGGAGGAGCTTACCAGGATGGCAATATATTCTGTTTCCATCATGGTGTTCAGCTTCTTTGTAGCGCTTGTGTTGAACCAGAAATTTAAAGGCAGGGCGTTGGTGCGTGCCGTGTTCTTTCTGCCCGTGATCCTGGCCTCAGGAGTGATGTTAAAGCTGGATTCCGAAAACTCTCTGATGGCTACCCTGGCCCAGACAGTGGAGGTAAATGGACAGGGGGGTGCAAGTATTACGGATGCGCTTCAAAATATTCTGAGAACTTCCGGTGTGGGAGTCAGGGCCTTTGAGGAGCTGTTTGAGGTCATCAACAACATTTACGACGTTGCGATTTCCTCGGGTATCCAGATCATTATCTTCCTGTCCGGTCTGCAGACCATTTCCGCCAGCATGTACGAGGCAGCGGATATCGAGGGATGTACAAAGTGGGAGAGTCTTTGGAAGATTACCTTTCCTATGGTGAGTTCCCTGTTCCTGGTGAACTGGATCTATACCATAACGGACTTTTGCATGAGGTCGGATAATGCGGTCATTGAGAGGATTACCAACTACATGAACATAAATCTGAACTATGGACTGGCAGCTGCCATGTCGTGGACCTATTTCGTTCTTGTCATGGTAATTGTGGCAGTAAGTGCATTCATCATCTCGAAGGGGGTCTACTACTATGAGTAAGGTGAAGACGGGGAAATATACTAATTTCTGGGAAAGAAACAGAAAATCCGGCGGCTATCTCCTGCGCAAGACCGTGATGGGCTACGGAATCAGCATTTGTCGTGCTATTCTTCTCTTTGGATTATGCTTTTTGATCCTGCAGCCCCTTCTGAATAAGATTTCGGTGAGTTTCATGCCGGAGCAGGATTTGTACGATCCAATCGTGATCTCTATCCCGCAGCATTTTACTACACAGAATTATCAATTTGCCTCGGGGATCATGTCATATAGCAAGAGTCTCCTGAACACCTTTTTGATTTCGCTGACAATAGCGGTTGTGCAGGTGTCGATGAGCACTCTGGCAGGATATGGGTTTGCAAGATTCAACTTTCCTTTAAAGAGGTTTTGGTTTGCCTGTGTGATGCTGTTGATCTTGATTCCGCCCCAGGTCATTTCCACATCCCTGTATCTGCATTTCAGGTATTTTGATATTCTGGGGATTTTTAAGATGGCCACAGGAAACACCTTGAACCTGAGAGGTTCCGTGCTTCCCTACTATATGATGAGTATCGGCTGTATGGGGTTGAAGAACGGCTTGTATATCTATATGATCCGCCAGTTCTTCCGAAATATTCCCAAGGAGCTGGAGGAGGCGGCATATGTGGATGGATGCGGCACCCTGAAGACTTTTGTCAGGATCATGCTTCCGGACGCTAAGCCCATACTTACTTCCTGTTTCCTGTTTGCCTTTGTGTGGCAGTGGACAGACGGCTTTTATTCCAGCCTGTTTCTGGGCAACATAAGTCTGCTGAGCATTAAGCTCAGACAGCTTCCCGATTCTGTGGGCGGCTATATAGGAAGGATGATGGGATCCGCAAGTGCGGCTATCGTTTCGGTGCCTTACCAAAACTGTATGCTGGCTACGGGTACGCTGATGGTGATCGTACCCCTTGTGGTTCTGTACCTTTTCGCCCAGAAGGGATTTGTGGAAAGCTTAAGCAGCACAGGTATTAAAATGTGATATAAATTCCCGATCCGCGGGCTGATCCCGGAAAAGATTATACTGTTCGCGGGTAATCGGGAACTTATATAAAAAGGAGGAAAAAATGAAAAGAAAAATGTTAAGCAGAATGATGGCTGTTTCTATGGCAGCTATCATGACCGTAGGAATGGCGGGCTGTGGAGACAACAGTGGTGACGAGCAGAATCCCGGCGGCGGCGGTGAGCAGAATCCCGGCGGCGGCGGTGAGCAGAATCCCGGCGGCGGCGGTGACGAGCAGAATCCTGGCGGCGGCGAAGACGAAGGTTATGCTACCGTAAGGATCGATCCTACGACCGGCGAGAAATTTGACCTGGGCGGCATGGAGATCATTATTGCTGACTGGTGGAGCCCTGAGGTTCCCGACGCGCCTACCACCGACTTTGGTGAGGCTCAGCTGGAGTACCGCGAGTGGCTGCAGGAGACCTACAACTTTAAGATGGTTCAGAAGACTTATGCAGGCTGGGGCTGGGGTGAAGGCTCCATCGGCGAAGCTTTTGTGAATGCGGCAACTTCCGGAACGGATGAGAATATTATCTGGATCCTGACAAACTCCGCAGCTACCGCTTCAGATGTAAGCCAGGGCCTGATGTATGACATCAAGAAGCTGGACGGCGATGTTGTCGACTTGTCTGCTAAGAAGTGGACGCAGAACGGCGAGCTTGACAGCTGGGCGCTCAACGGCGGATATTATGGCTTCTACGCAGGCCCTTCTGAGCCCAGAGGAGCTTTGTACTTTAACAAGACCGTGCTGAAAGATGCTAATATCGATCCTGAGTCCATTTATGATATGCAGGCAAACGGAACCTGGACATGGGACGCATGGGTTGACATCATGAAGCAGGTACAGCGCGATACTGACAGCGATGGCCAGCTTGATGTTTATGGCTGTGTACAGAACAACGGCGGCATGATTTATCACTGTGTACGTTCCAACGGCGGCGCTCTGGTAAGCAGGGATGCGAGCGGAAAGTTTATTCTGACCGCTAATTCCGATGCTGTTAAGGACGGTCTGCACTTTGCAATCGATACCGTTACCAACAACTACTTCCTGAACTACAGTAATCCAGACGGTTCCAACTGGGATGAGTACAAGGAGCTCTTCATGAACGGCAAGGCTGCTTTCATGTTTGATGATGCTTACTGTGCATATGATAACGGCTGGCTGTCCACCGACGAGAGAAACGTTGACTTTGGCTGGGTTATGTTCCCTAAGGGACCCAATGCTACCGACTATGTCACGAACAAGTCCAACAACGTTACCTGTCTGCCTTCTTCCTACAGTGATGAGAAAGCAAGGCTGCTCATGTTTGCTTATGATGTTTGGACCGATGATGTACCCGGTTACCCGAACTACTATGGCTTGAAGGATCAGCTGTACGGCGGTATGAGAGATACCCGTTCCGTTGACGAGACCATCGAGATGATGACTACCAGAGGTGTTGACGATCTGCATGCGATCGTTCCCGGCTTCGAAGTAAACAACGGATTCCTGTGGTCATTGGGTAAAGATGCTGACGTTGACGCTATTCTGGAAGCAAAAATGGCTGAGTGGCAGAGTGCGGTTGATGAGTTGAACGCATCTATGGGATTTTAAGTAGTTTGTAGAAACTGATATATGTTGATTTAAGTTCTAAAAATAAATTGTAACAGTAAACAATAATGAGGGGATGGTGTTTTCCGGGCGCCATCCCCTTTCATTCCAACCGTTCTGTTTCCGATGCAGACAGAGTGTTTAACAAACAAGTGAATGCGAAAGGATAGAAAAATGGAAGTCAGATTTCATCTGCCGGGACTGCGGCAGAATTATCCTCTGAATATGACAATATTGTCCATGCTGGAGAAAAAACCCCAGTATTTCAGGGAGGGAGTAAAGATCGCCTCATTTTTCGGAGAATTTCCCACATCCCTATGGAACGGCGGCAGACCTTCGTTCAGTGACCAGTGCGATGCGGGGTTCATTGAAAATGTGGTTAGGAGTATCAACGCAAAAGGTGTTCCCATCCGATATACTTATACCAACATGTTTCTAAAGGAAGAAGATTTAAAGGATCCCTACTGTAATTTCTGTATGAAAGCCGCAGATAACGGAATGAACGAGGTCCTCCTGGTGTCTCCCCTTCTGGAGGAGTATGTGCGCAGTAATTATCCACGCTTTAAGATCAACAGCTCCACATGCAAGGAAATCAGGGATATCGACGCGGTGAACGAGGAATTGCGCAAAGATTATTACCTTGTAGTGCTGGATTACAATTTCAATAACAATTTTGATGCGCTGGCACGGATCGAGGACAAGGGGCGGTGTGAAATTCTTGTAAACGCCATCTGTACGCCCGATTGTCCAAGGAGGGGAAAGCATTACGAGAATGTGGCAAAGAACCAGCGAATTATGCTGAATAATCGAAAACTCCCCAAAGAAAGACAATCGCCCCTGGAACCCTGGTACTGTGAATATGGCGAGCATAACGAGTTTAAGACAATCCAGGGCTACAGCACCTATGTGTCCCCTGAAGATATCTGGGAGAAGTATGTTCCCATGGGCTTCAACAACTTCAAACTTGAGGGCAGGACAGCCAATTTCTTTTATGTTTTAGAGCTCTACTGCCATTATTTGATCCGTCCCGAGTACAGAGTGGACGCTGCGACGACGCTGTTAAACAGTCTGGAGAGCAGCCATGTGATCACGCTGATGAAGCCCAGGCCGGGCAGATGGCCTTGAGAAAGGAGAGACATTATGACACAGAAAACGATCTACTGGCATCTGCCGGGTTTCTGTTATTTCAGACAGCTTAACCTGGCGACGATCACATTGATGAAGGAGTATCCAAACTGTTTTCGGCCGGGATATAAGATCGGTTCGGTTTACGGAACATTTCCTGGAGCAATCTGGAACGGTGGAAGGGTTGTGATGGGGCTTGCGGGAAAGCGTGATATCGAGACGACCCTGAAGCTTTATAACAGCAAAGGGGTGCCGGTGCGTTTCACATGGACGAACTCTGTGCTGGAGGAGAAGCATATTTACGATACCTATTGCAACCTGATCATGCGTCTGGCGGACAACGGAATGAATCAGGTGCTGGTGAATGCTCCGGTGCTGGAGGAGTACATCCGCCGTGAATATCCGAATTATAAGCTGATCTCATCCACCACAAAGCGGATCAACGAGACCGGGGGAGTGCTTGCGGAGCTGGAAAAGGACTATTTTCTCGTCGTGCTTGACTATGACTTGAACCACGATGAAAAGACGCTGGAGGCCATCGGCTCCGAGGCGGGCAGGGTGGAGCTTCTGGTGAACGAGGTCTGCTCTCCGGGCTGTCCACTGAGAGCGGAGCATTATGCTCAGCAGTCCAGGGCGCAGCTTGAGTTCGATGTTGGCGAACTCTTTCACTGTCCCAACTCCAATCAGCAGAAGGGATTTTCCGAATGTATGAAGCGTCCGGCGTTCATCTCCAACGAGGAGATCGGAAGCTATGTCGACAAGGGATTCGTAAACTTTAAGATTGCGGGGCGTGGAATGCCCCAGAACTATGTCTATGAGGCGTATCTGTACTTCCTGGTCAAAGAAGATCAGAGGGATTTTATCCGCAGAAGGACCGACGAGCTTATGCAGAAGTACCGGCAGACTGCGGGAGCCCGGTAAAGACAGCAAAGATTGGGAAAAAGAACACAAGAAATAAAGAGCGGAAAACATGTAAAGAAGTTATCATTTTACCATAGTGGGTATCATGGAGGAGGAACGGCGATCATGCGGATGCGCAAAAGGAGCGTTTGGCTGAAGAGAATAAGCGTCCTGACCACGTTGGTTCTTCTGCTGTGCGGATGCGGCCAGCAGGAAGAACCGGGCGATGTGGTTCTGATAGAACAGGAAGACGGTGGGATATCCTACGTGTTTGCGACAGTGGAGGTCGGGGATGTAGTGAAGATGGTGACCATTCCGTGTAAATACAGGCAGGTCGGGGAGCAGGAAGTGAAAGTCACACAGGACGACAGGATTCTGGACCGGCTGTATGTGAAGAAGGGCGATACCGTAAAAAAAGGCCAGCTTCTTGCGGAGATGTCCAGTCAGGATCTGAAGCGTGCGATTGAGGACCTGGAGTACAGGATCGCCAGGAATGAACTGCTCCTGGGGTATCTGGAAACCAATGAAAGCATCGATATTTCCAGGATCTGGGTCGAAACTCTTAATTACGGAGGGGACGAGAAGTCTGCGAAGGAGCGTGTCGCGCAGCTGCAGCGGACCTACCGCTACAGGAGAGAGGATTACAGTGATGCTCTTGCGGCGGACCGTGAGGAGCTGGAGCAGCGGAAGGCTGAGTACCGGGACAGCCGGATTTATGCCACCATGGACGGGGTGGTCTACAACCTGGACGAGAGTCTGGTGGGGTATGTGCCTAAGCTGGGAACGACGATCATGACAGTGATGGACACATCCGAGAGCCTTTTTATGACATCTGCGCCGGATGCAGTGCAGTATTTCCGGGAGGGGGAGACGGTTCCCATGTCCATCAGCTTCGGAATTGGCGCCGGCGATTATCTGCTTCTGCCCTACAGGATGGATGAGTGGGGGGAGACACAGCTCTTTGAGGTTTTCGAGGGACCGGAGAGCGTCGCTAATGAGGTCGGTACTTCCGGATTGATCACAGTAGTGGAGGACAGCAGGCAGAATGTTCTGACGGTGCCTCTCGGCGCGGTCAGGAGCACCGGCGACGGTGACAGGTGCTATGTGTATGTGTTGAACGAGGATGGTGTGCGGGAGGTAAAATGGGTGGAAACAGGGCTGTATGGCAACAGCCTGGTGGAAATCCTGAGCGGTCTTGCAGAAGGGGAAAAGGTTATCTTGAAATGACGGTGAGGAGAGAAAAACGGCGTGTGGCCGGCGTGAAAAAACGGCTGTGTCTTGTCCTTGCCTGTGTGGCGGCGGTTAGCGCAGGCTGCGGACAAAATCAGGAAGCAGCACAGTGGAGACCGGAGGATGTGGAACTTTTGGAGCCTGTGGGCATCACGGTATCTTATGAGACCGCGGCGCGGAGAAATCTGTACAACGCGCAGACCTTCTTTGCACAGGTGTGTCCCTACATAGAGGAATACCAGCTGGAAAGATCTTATGTGTTTGACCGTTACGGAGCACTTCCCGGGAATCAGGTGAAGAAGGGAGATGCGCTGCTGCATGCGAACAACACAGTTCTCGACGATCAGATAGAAAGCCTGCAGGTAAGCATTGCGGATATGGATGAGGAGTACCAGAAGTTCCTGGAGGAGGACAGGGAGGCCAGAAAAGAGCCTCTGGAGAATCAGCGGGTATATGGGAAGGCTCTGGAAAACCTGGAAAAGGTAAGACCGGAAGAAGGAAGTCCTGAATATGATGAGTGGTACTATAAAGCGTACGGATACAGGGATTGTGCATCCCGTTACCGCCAGGCCAACCAAAGACTTATGGAGCTTGACGAGGCATTGAAGGAGAGAACGGAGCTGTACGAACTGGATCGCGCTTATAATCTGCTCTGTCTCAAGAGGCTTAGGGAAGACAAGGAGGCGTCTACTCTGAAGTCCGGCATGAACGGCTATGTAGCGGGGTGGGGCAGCGGAGGAAGCAGTTATTGGCAGTCGAGTTCGGATATTCTGTACAGAGGCGATACAGCCTCCAGCAGGGTGCCGCTGGTAGCGGTCTGCGATCCCTCCAGATTAGAGATCCGCAGTCAGTATCTCGCGAAAAGCGCATACGAGAGCGCAGAGGATGTTTATGCCATTGTGGGCGGAAAGCGTTATGAGGTGGAATATACGCCCGTAGAGTCGGCAGAGGAATATAAAAGGCTGGAGGCGAAAAGCGGCGGTACGGTTTACGGTGTCTATTACCCAATAGGGGATACGCAGGATATTCAGTCGGGAGATTACGCCGTGATCGTGGTAGTACAAAGCGTCCGTGAAAATGTGGTCACGATCTCCCGCGACGCTCTGGTGAGGGATGGAAGGGATTTTTATACCTACGTATTACAGGGTGATGGCTATGTGTATACCAAGGTAGATGTGGGTATGGACGACGGCATGTATGTGGAGATCCTCTCCGGGCTGGAAGAGGGGGACAAGGTGCGCACGGAGCCAGCCAAAGCTGTGACGGCGGGCGAGAATACCGTAAGAGTGACAAGGGGGAGACTGGGCAGTGAGATCCAGACAAGGGGCTTGATGCTTTATCCCGATACGGAGTGGGTCACCAATCCCGTAAAATATGGGACCTGTTACTTTGTGGAAAATTATGCTTATTCGCAGCAGGCAGTTAAGAAGGGGGACATTCTGGCAGTGGTCCGTGTGGTGCCGGATCAGATTGAGATCGAGCGAAATGAGATGCGGCTTCAGAGAGCGCGGGAGAGGCTGCAGGATCTGATCAATGAGAACAGGGAGGAGAACGCGGATGCCATCCAGGCCAGGCAGGAGACGATTCAGGATCTGGAGGAGCTTTTGGCGGACATGAAGGCGGATGCCGTGACGACGGAAATTAGAGCGCCAAAGGATGGGATCATTAGATCCGTACCCACACCGTGGAACTACACGGAAAATACCATTTTGAGGCCGGGGGAGCAGCTGTACCAGATCACCGATCCGAAGATTCTGTATCTTGCTGTGGACAATACGGATAACCAGCTTACCTACGGAAACAAGGTGGCAGTCGAATACGAGGATAGGAAAAATTATGCGGTCCACATGGCGACGGGCGAGGTGGTGACCGCGGGCGGCATGTCCCTGTCCGGAAGTATGTACGATGGGAAAGTTCTGGTAAGGCTGGCGGAGGAGGATATCGTCGCCATAGCTGAAGCAGTCGAGGAGGGATATAGATTGGAACAAGACGGCTATGGCTTTAGCTATGTACCCATATCTTCTTTCAAGGTTACAGCACAGGTCCGTGTCATGGAAGACGTTCTCCTTGTGCCGAAAACTGCTGTGACAATAGTAGGAAATAACTATTACGTGAAGGTGAAGCTTGACAACGGTGAAGTACTGTACCAAAGCTTTCTGTCCGGGGGTTCGGACAAGGATAACTACTGGGTGATCGAAGGGCTTACGGAAGGAATGGAATTATGCTTAGACTAATGCTGCAAAAACTGAGGCATAAAAAATGGATGAACTGCTGCCTGCTTCTGGGAAGCATTCTGCTGATCGCTACCGTAGTCAGCTTTCCTTTGTACCAGACGGCGGCTTACAACAGAATGCTCCAGGATGAGTTCCGCGGCTATGTGTCGTCGGAGGGAAAATGGCCTACGAAGACCTCTATGGTGATGGTGTCAAATCAGGACATCGGCGGAGGAGCCATGAGCCGTGCGGAAAACTTATTTGAAAATATGAGCGCTGATCTCGGCGTGACTTTAAAAGAGAACATTTATTATTATTTCCTGTATCCCACGGAAGTTTATTCCGCCATGGGAAGAGCTGAGCTGAATCAGCTGTCGCTTATGCTGGGAATGCGGTCGAACCTGCCCGCCCATGCCAAGATCCTCAGCGGAGAAATGTATTCTGAAACCGGACTTACCGAGGACGGGAGCATCGAGGTGGTTGTCAGCGAGTCGGCTATGGTGGAGATGAATCTACTGGTGGGGGAGACTCTGGTCTGTAAATATCTGAAAGATGCGGACGGCGGAGAAATCCGTATCTATGTAAAAGGTGTCTACGGTCAGGCGGAGCGGTTCGATGACTATTGGCAGGAGACGCCGGAGGATTTGACAGAGGTCTGCCTGATGAACGAGACGCTGTTTCGGCAGATGTTTACAGGTGAAAACGCGGGAAGATATACGATCAACTGCCAGTATCATTATTTGTTTGAATACAGCGATATCGTGGCGGCTCAGGTGCCAAGGCTGGTGGAAAGAACCGATTACCTGACGGAGGAAAGCCCTTACCGCAACATTATCAAGTCGCCAGACTACCGCCAGACATTGGAGACCTATGTCAGAAAGCAGGACCGGATAAGGGCGACGCTTATGATCCTGCAGGTCCCTGTACTGATCCTTTTGGGTGCGTTTCTGTTTATGATCTCGGGCCAGATGTATGAGATGGAGCGAAACGAGATTTCCGTCATCAAGAGCCGTGGAAGCTCCGGCGGACAGATCTTACGGCTGTACCTGTATCAGAGCCTGTTTTTAACCCTGGCGGGCGGAGCGGCGGGGATTCCTCTGGGCTCCGTATTCAGTATGGTGCTGGGTTCCGCCAGCGATTTTCTGGAGTTTAACGGCAGCAGGACGCTGGAGGTGACATATACACTGGAGACCTGGATCTACGCGGCAGCGGCAATGCTCGTCACCATGCTGACGATATCGATTCCCGCCATTCGCCACAGCCGTGTCACCATCGTGAATCTGAAACAGCAGAAGGCGCTGAAGAAAAAGAACCTCTGGGAAAAGCTGTTCCTGGATGTTATTTTGCTGGGAGTATCCCTCTACGGTTATTATAGCTTTCATAAAAACTCAAGCGATCTCGGCAGTGCCGTGCTTCGGGGAGAGACGTTAGATCCGCTGCTTTACATAAGTTCTTCTCTGTTTATTCTCGGTATGGGGCTTCTGTTCCTCAGACTCCAGCCCTATATCGTACAACTGATCTATATAGTGGGAAAAAGATTCTGGAAGCCTGCCAGCTATGCCTCCTTTATGGAGAATGCGAAGAACGGCAGAAAGCAGCAGTTTATCATGCTGTTCCTTATCATGACCATCTCTCTGGGCATGTATCACGCCGCGGTGGCGCGGTCCATTCTTCGCAATGCCAATGATAATGCGGAGTATCAGAATGGTGCGGATGTGATCCTGCGCGAGGTCTGGGTGGCGCAGAAGGACATACACGGGAATTTAACAGGCGAGTATACTGAGCCGGACTTTACAAAATATGCCTCCATGGAGGGAGCTGCCTCTTATACGAAAGTCATCAATAACACGTCGGCATATTTTGATAAGAAGGACGGGGAGAAAACCCGCTATAACATCACGCTGATGGGGATACATACCAGGGAATTCGGTGAGATCACATGGGTTGACGGAGAGCTGAACCAAAGGCATTACTATGAGTATCTGAACGAGCTGGCCGTGGCGCCTCAGGGGCTGGTGGTATCAAGGAACTTTGAGTCCATACTGGGGTATAAGGTGGGTGATTCCATCACAGTTCAGATGGACGATAAATCAAATCCGGTCCCCATCATCGGTAAGATCGTGGACTTCTTTGATTACTGGCCGGGCTACGCAAAAACCACAACGGGTCTGAATCCCGATGGGTCGACCTATACAGCTGACAACTATGTGGTGGTGACTCACTATAATCTTCTGTATGATAAGTGGGGCCTGAAGCCCTATGAAGTGTGGATCAGCCTGAAGGACGGCTACGACTCCCAGTATGTGCACGACTGGATCGAGTCAAGCAATGCCCGTATCGTGAAATACCAGAACCGCGCGGAAGACGTGAAATTGGCGGTGGAAGACCCGCTGCTTCAGGGAACCAACGGTGTGCTGACCATGGGATTTCTTGTGACGATCCTGCTTTGTGCGGTGGGGTATCTGATCTATTGGATCATGTCTATACGCTCCAGAGAAATGATATTCGGCGTGCTGAGGGCCTGCGGTATGCACAAGGGGGAGCTGTTCCATATGCTGATAAACGAGCAGATATTCTCCGGCGTGTTCTCAGTGTTCGCGGGCATCGGTATCGGCAGGCTGACATCGGTGATGTTTGTGCCCATGCTGCAGCAGGCCTATGCCGCGGCAAATCAGGTGCTGCCGATGAAGCTGATCATGAATGCAACCGATATGATACGGCTTTATGCGGTGATCGCAGGCGTGATGGTGCTGTGCCTGATAGTGCTGATACTGCTGTTGTTCAAACTGAATGTGGCGAAAGCACTTAAACTGGGTGAGGAATAGTTTCTTTAAGTTGCGGGGTATGAAGTATGAGCGGTAAGAATATTGTGATAGAAGTGAATGGGGTGAATCGGATCTTTCCGGTGCCGGGAGGTGAGTTCCAGGCCCTGAAGGATATTAATGTTATGATCCCGCAGGGGAACCTGGCGATCCTGAAAGGCCGTTCCGGCTCGGGCAAGACCACTCTGATGAATATTATCGGCGCACTGGATCAACCTACGTCCGGTACGGTGAAGATTGACGGGAGCCTTGTGGGCAAGATGTCTGACAAACAGAAGGAGAACCTCAGAAGACGGGATATGGGCTTTGTGTTCCAGGCCGTGTCATTAATCCCTACCATGAATGCTTTCCAGAATGTGGAGTTTTCCATGAGGCTGGCCGGAATCAAGGCCGGCAAGGAGAGGGATAAGCGCGTGGAGGAATGCTTAAAAATGGTGGGGCTGGGAAACCGTATGAATCATATGCCTGCGGAGATGTCCGGCGGCGAACAGCAGAGGGTGGCCATTGCCAGAGCCATCGCCCATAAACCTAAGATCATATTGGCGGATGAACCTACTGCAGAGCTTGATAGCGCCATGGGAGCCCAGGTCACTATGTTGTTTCAGGAAATGACCAGAAAAGAGGGGATCACGATCCTGATGACAACTCATGATGTGGGCCTGATGGATGCCGGGGACATGATCGTCGAGCTGGAAGCAGGGCAGCAGGTTGCAGCGGATAGGGGGTAGACAATGCCTGAGACAATGATACAGGCGGATGGCCTGGTGAAAATCTATAAATCAAAGCAGACGGAGGTGCTGGCGCTTCAGGGACTGGATCTGAAGGTGGAGGGGGGAGAACTGACTGCCATTATCGGAAACAGCGGCAGCGGCAAGTCCACCTTTCTCAATATGATCGGCGGTCTGGACCGGCCCAGCGCAGGCTCCCTGTCCGTGGGGGGCAAGAATTTGTTCACCATGACGGAGAAGGAGCTGGTGCTCTACAAGAGAGATACGGTGGGCTTCGTGTGGCAGAACAACGGGCGAAATCTCCTGCCCTATCTGTCTGCTCTGGAAAATGTGATGCTGCCCATGAGTCTGTCCAGCACCAGAAAACGCAGGGAAAAGGCATTGGAGCTGCTGGAACAGGTGGGTATGAGCAATAAAAAGCACAGCCGGATGAATATGCTGTCAGGCGGTGAACAGCAGAGGATCGCCATCGCTATCGCTCTGGCAAATTCGCCTAAGCTTCTGCTGGCGGATGAACCCACGGGAAGCGTGGATATGAACACGGCAAACTATATTTTTGATGTTTTTACGGAATTGAACAAGGGTGGACAGACCATCCTGATCGTCACTCATGACGTGGCGCTGTCTAAGAAGGTGAAGCGCGTGGTGGCCATCCGCGATGGCAAGATCAGCAGTGAACGTGTGTTGAAGGAGGCTTATGCGGAGCGGATAAAGGAGAGCGGCATCGACTGGCGCAAAGAGGATACACAGGAAGAGTATGCCATTATGGACCGTGCCGGTCGCGTTCAGATACCGTCGGAGCTTTTGGAAAGCATGGGATTAAAGGGAAACAAGGTGCAGATCGCCATGCATGATGGCAAGGTAGTCATCAGCAATCCGGAGGCGGATTGATAGCTTTGGTTATTGGAGCTGTCATCCCAGTACGATGGCGTGGCTGTTCTTTTCACGATATTCTGAAGGCGAGCAGTTCTTTTGCTGCCGGAATACCCTGTTAAAGGTAGAAATGCTGGGAAAGCCGGATTGCATAGCAATCTCCGTGATGGAGAGATCGGGCTGCTCCAGCAGTTCCTCCGCAATTTTAATCCTGCGGCGGCAGATGTAGGAGCAGAAGCTGTACCCGGTGTACTGCTTGAACAGTCTGGAAAAATGATATTTGCTGAAGCCATTGGCGGAGGCTATGTCATCTAAGGTAAATTCATCCATATAGTGGGCGTCTATATACTCCATCACATTGTTGAACTTGTTGATATATTCTTTCTGCTTATAGGGACGGGCGTTGTGAAAAAGGTTGACGCTGTTTAAGTGGTTGTTCCCCAGCTTAATGAAGAGATTCAAGAGCAGAGAAAAGATAGCCAGCTCCGCAAATTCATTTTCGCTGAAATATTCATTGCGCATCTGAAGCAGGATATGGTACACATCGTCGTAGATGTGAGGGTAAGTATTCTTGTTGATGAAAAGGGG
Source organism: Acetatifactor sp. (assembly GCA_022511385.1). Lineage (GTDB taxonomy): Bacteria > Bacillota > Clostridia > Lachnospirales > Lachnospiraceae > Acetatifactor. The sequence goes on along the minus strand of JAFLRN010000013.1, from coordinate 14,192 downwards.
ACCGTCCATCACGGATTCAATGCTGGAAAAGCCGTGGAGATTTGCGATGGGTGAGATGTTCAGCAGAAACACATAGCGAACTCCTTTTTCAGGAGCCCTCAGGGCGTGCAGTTCGCCGGAAGGAATCAACAGAATGTCGCCGGGGACAAGATGATAGGTTGCCTCACGAATAATGGCGTCGTACCAGTTTTCCTCAGGCATAAGAATCTCCAGGGCAGTGTGCCAGTGGGGGTCAAAGTCTGCAAATATGTCGTTGCACCAGATGCGGACGGCGGAGCTTTGATGATAAGAGACCAGTTCCTGGCTGCCTGACTGGATAGTTCGGGTGCCGGGAAAATCGCTGTTGACGCTGTTAAAATCCATTCTGTCTTCTGTCATGGATAAATCACCTCGGACTTATTTTATCACTTCTGTGAGAAAAAGTAAACTGAGGGATAGGAACAAAAATTCTGCTACAAAGCAATAAGGCCCGAGGAATATTGCCGGGGCTGGGCGTCACTTGTCGGGCTGATCAAGATATGGTGGACTTTTCCACCGAAAAGGCGTTATAATGTCCGCAGAAGGGTAGTGACCTGCGGAATATGCGACTAAGGAGGTATATCAATGAAAAAGAGAATTTTGGCTGGCATGACGGCAATATTCCTGTCGGCCGCAGTATTGGCAGGTTGTGGAAATACAGAAACCGAAGGAACAAAACAGGATTCTCAGACCGAGTCAGAAAATATCGGGGCTGGGGATGACACCGGAGAGTCTGAGGGAACAGAACAGCCGGATGGCAGCGAAGGCCAGGCACCCGGTGATGAACAGTCAGATACGGTGTCACAGGGTAGCGACAGCCAGGAGGAGCTGGTATTAAGAGATGCAGTTATGAAGAATCTGGGCTGCCGTGTGGGTACGGCAGTGACGCTGGGGGAGATACAGGAAGAGAAGGTCTGGGAGCTGGTGACAACATATTTTAATGCGCTCACCATCGGTAATGAGCTGAAGCCGGATGCCATGTTTGGTTACAGCCTGGCAAGATGTCCCGGCACTGAGGAAGCAGAGCTGAACGGAGAAACCATCATTGTTCCGAAGCTGGATTATTCCAGGGCAGAAGCTATTCTGGATAAGGTGTTGGACTGGAATCAGGCGAATCCTGATAAGCAGATCAAGATGAGGGGACATGTGCTTGTATGGCATGCCCAGACACAGGAATGGTTCTTCCACGTGGATTATGACAAGAATAAGGATTACGTGGACAAAGAGACCATGAACAAGCGGTTGGAGTGGTATATCCGCACCATGCTCACTCATTTCACCGGAGAGGACAGCAAGTATAAGGACATGTTCTATGGCTGGGATGTGGTGAACGAGGCAGTAAGCGACGGAACGGGCACATACCGTTCGGATAGTGAAAATCCCGACGAACCTCTGAGCCAGGACCGGCACAACAACAATTCCAGCTGGTGGCATGTATACCAGAGCAACGAGTATATTATCAACGCTTTTATCTATGCGAACAAGTATGCCCCCGCAGACCTTGAGCTGTATTATAACGATTACAACGAGTGCGCCTTTAACAAACAGCAGGGAATCCTGGAGCTTTTACGGGCTGTGAAGGACCGTGAGGGAGAACCCGGTGTGGGAACCCGCATTGATGGCATGGGTATGCAGGGCCATTATAGTATGGCCTCTCCCACATGGTCTGAAATTGATACTGCGATCAAGCGTTACGCAGCAGTGGTAGGAAATGTACAGATTACAGAACTGGACATGAAATCAAGCGACGGATACGACGGAAGCGATGAGGCGAAGGCGGAGGAGTATGAGAAACAGGCTGACCGTTACCGCCTGATCTACTGGGTGCTGAAAAATGACAATCAGCGGGATGGAATCAATATAACCGGGCTTACCTTCTGGGGAACGGCGGATCACCTGTCCTGGCTTCAGACCCGATCCGATGTGGGGGGCGGTAATACAGAGGATCTGCCGGAATGTCCACTGTTGTTTGACGAAAACTATGAGCCTAAGCCGGCTTACTATGAGTTTTTAAAATAGCGTTTTACAGAACAATGCATCGTTTATGAGCTGCCGAAGGCAGCAGAAAAGAGGTTAATTATGTCAGTTACAGCAAAGAATCCCATACTTCCGGGGTTTTACCCGGACCCGTCCATCTGTGCGGTGGGGGAAGATTTTTACCTGGTAAATTCCACTTTTTCCTATTTTCCCGGGCTGCCCGTTCTGCACAGCAGGGATCTGGCGCACTGGGAGCAGATCGGCAATGTGATGGATCGGGAGAGCCAGCTTCCGTTGAAGAACAGCGGACATTCCCAAGGACTTTTTGCGCCCACCATCCGGTATCATGAGGGTACATTTTACGTGATCTGTACCAACGTTTCTTTCGGCGGAAATTATATTGTCACTGCCAAGGACCCCGCCGGTCCCTGGTCGGAGCCTCATTATCTGGAAGGTGCGGACGGCATCGATCCCAGCCTGTTCTTTGACGATGACGGAAAGTGTTACTACATAGGCACCCATCCCAATCCCGAAGGCTGTAAGTACAACGGGGATTACTATATCTGGATCCGGGAGGTGGATCTGGAGAAAATGCAGCTGGTGGGGGAGACCTACAACGTGTGGAACGGCGCCATGAAAAATATCGTGTGGCCGGAAGGCCCCCATCTGTACAAGAAGGATGGCTGGTATTATATCATGAATGCGGAGGGCGGTACGGGCCCTGAACATGCGGTAACGATCTGCCGCAGTAAAAATCTGCTCGGACCTTATGAGAACAATTTCTGTAATCCCATCCTGACCCACAGACATCTTGGATGGGATTATCCCATCAAGTATGTGGGCCATGCGGACCTGGTGGAGACTGTAAACGGGGAATGGTATATGGTGATGCTGGCGGTTCGGCCCCTTCAGAGTTTTACCACCATGGGCCGTGAGACCTTCCTGGCCAAGGTGGAATGGCAGAACGACTGGCCTGTGGTCAATCCCTGCGTGGGCGTCCTGACGGAGGAAGTGGAGATTGACCTTCCGGCGTGGAAGACGGAAGCTGCAGATCCCTTTGGCAGCAGAACCTATGAGTTTGCCGGGATGGAGAAGCTGGAACCTGAGTTCTTGACTCTGCGGAATCCGGGTGAAGATATGTATCGGCTGACGAAAGAAGGACTTGAGCTTTCTTTCCGGAGCATTACGCTGAAGGAGAAGGACAGTCCCTCTTATGTGGCAGTGCGCCAGCAGCATCATCGGTTCGAAATGTCCGTAAGTCTTCTTACGGATCAGCTTACCGATGGCAGGAGGGCAGGCATCGCGTTGATGCAGAGCAATGAATATCACCTTCGGACGGAGCTTAGCCGAAGCGGCGCACAGCTCAAGGCTGAGGTCATCTTTTGCAAGGGCGGTCAGGATACGATAGTGAGCAGTAATGTGCTCAATGTCGCTGGTGACAATCCCCAGCTTGTGCTGTGGGTGGAGGGCCTGTCCGCTTCGATGGAACTGATGTATGCACAGGCAGGCGAGACGGATTGCTATGAAAAGGCGCTCCTCTGCAGCGACTTGGATATCAGAGATTTGTCCACGGAGGTTGCGGGAGGATTTGTGGGATGTACTGCGGGTATGTATGCAGTAGCCGACACCGATTGCAGGGAACAGGCAGTCTGCTTTAAGAGTCTTTCTTATCGGCCGCTGTAGCATGTTGGCAAAAGCATGCTTAGTCCGGAAAAGAGATTGGTGAGGAGAGGTTAATATGAAAGTGAAATTTCATTTGCCAGGGCTTAGATATAATTTCCCCCTGAACATGGCGCTGGTCAGTATGATGAAGAATGAGCCGGATTTCTTTAGGCCGGGTGTGGAGATTGCTTCCTTTTTTGGTGAGTTTCCTACCTCTCTCTGGAACGGCGGCAGGATCAGCATCGCAGATCAGTGTGACGCGGGTTTTATACAGAATGTGGTAAAGAGTATTAATGCTGTGGGGATCCCCATTCGCTATACTTACACAAATCCTTTGTTAGACCAGGATGACCTGCAGGATGCGTACTGCAATTTCTGCATGAAAGTGGCGGACAACGGGATGAATGAGGTTTTGGTGGTGTCTCCCATCCTGGAAGAGTATATCAGGGCGAAATATCCCGGCTTCAAGATCAACAGCTCGACCTGCAAGGAAATCAGGAATGTGGACGAAGTGAACGCAGAACTTGAGAAGGACTATCAGCTGGTGGTGTTGGACTATAATTTCAACAACCAGTTTGATCTTCTGCAGAAAATTGAGAAAAAAGACAGGTGTGAAATTCTGGTAAATGCCATCTGTATACCCAACTGTCCCCGAAGAGGAGAGCATTACAGGCATATGGCCGAGATGGAGCGGACCGCTCTAACGAACAGGAAACTTCCGTCGGACAAGCAGGTTCCCATCGAGCCGTGGCAGTGTGAATGCCTGTTTAAAAATACCTTTTATGATGCCATGAAGTATCCCACCTATGTTTCGCCGGATGATATCTGGGAGAAATATGTGCCCATGGGCTTTGTGAATTTTAAGCTGGAGGGGCGGAACACCAATCTTTTCGGCCTGATCGATCAGTATGTATATTATCTGATGAAGCCGGAGCGGCGGGATGAGGGCAGACTTTATCTGACCTTGTGGCTGGAAGGGAACAAGGTGATCAATGTGAGCAAACCCAAGAGAGGCACCTGGCCGTGACGTCGAGGGGTGTGATATATACTTTGATGTTGACACAGTAGTTTTGCTTCGATACAATAAGTATGAAAAAGGTGTTATCCGTACATCAACGGTTCGCCTGGATTTTTAGCAGCTATCAAAAAAGCAGCCACACACCTGGGCGGGGGCGGTTGCTTTTTTGACGTTTATTCTTCTTTGTCGGCTCTTACAATACTGACTATGGTGACGATGATGCTGATGATCGTCACTGCAATATTGAGCAAGCCGAGAATCATACCATCATATCTTTTGCCTTTCTCAAGATTTTCCATATGTATCACCTCCCGAGATACCGGAAGTTCTCAAAACGAATTATGTACCAATTTTGGCGAAAGGCGAACTGCTTACCAACATCATGGATGATATTCAGCTTGTACAACGCTTGCCAACAGCTGCACGAAAGCGGAGTTCCAGTAGATAGCCACCTCATTTGTAGAGTAGCTGCCAAACATGTCCACCAACGCCTTGGCTGGAGGAAATTCCTCGGGCAGGACACCTTTGGCGGTGGGATCCGCCCGGCGGCCGCAGGGGCCTCCGGACAGCATGCCGGGCATGGCCTTTCCAAGGTAGGCGGAGGGTCGGTGGTGGGGATGCTTGATGGCGTCCGTGCCGCAGCCTGTGAGGTAACAAAGGCCCATGGGATTGCGGCCCAGAAGATAGTGCAGCTGGTCGCCGGCGGCATCCAGAAATGTCCTGCGTCCAGTGATACGGTAGGCATCGTACATATGCAGCCCGTTGTTTGCCGCTGCCATATTGCTGCCCCAGTGATAATGTTCTATGGGCAGAGAGGTGCCGTAACCGTCGGAGCTGGCAATCTGCAGCTTTTCCTCAGCCAGGGTGATCATTGCCGCAGTGATCTTCTCCTTCAGGTCAGTGTCGGTGGGATATGTGGCGGTCAGATATGCCCGGTTGCCGTAACTTCCCATGTTACCCCAGCCGTATCCATGAAAGATCTGCTGTCCTGCCAGTTTCTCAAAATCTTTCCGATATGATTCATCCCCAAATGCCTTGTACAGTTCAGCGGCAGCCCAGTAGCGTTCATCGGTGTCGTGTGGATCTCCATAGCCCCCGGTATTGATTCCAGGCGGATTTCTGAAGCCCTGGGAAGGCTCCATGGTGCGGAGAGCATCATAGGCCCTGCGGGATGCCGCCGTCAGTTTGTCTGCATAGGTAGGATCATATTTCTCGTAGAAGCGCACCGCCATTGCCGTCACCGCTGCAAAGTCTGCGGTGGCTGTTGCAGAGACGGGGCTGACCACGATGTCGTCCTGCTCTGCGTCCGGCATGATCATGGCGCAGAAACGGTGGCAGGAAGCTTTATGATATAGTTGTCCATCCTCCCGCTGCAGCTTCATCATCCAGTCCAGCTCGTATTTGATTTCCTCCAGACAGGGGGGAAGCTGCGCCGCTTTTGTTAAGGCAGCATAAGTGTCCGAGTAAGCATGAGCGTCTGAGTCAGCATTAGCATCCGAGTCAGCTTGAGTTTCCGGGCCGCCTGCTCCGCCGGGCGCAGTATATGCCGCACATAATTCAGGGTTATCCTCGAAAGCATACAAAAGCTGTGCCACCGCCATGACGCCGGGCACGATATAACGCCCGTAATCGCCTGCATCGTGCCAGCCGCCGGTCACATCCAGCTTTTCGCCGGTACCGTAGACAGTGGCGATCTTTGTGTGGCAAGCCCGGTGGGCAAACATTCCGGCAGCGCTCTTCGGCAGATCACAGCCGCAGCGCTGCAAGTAGAAGAAAGCGAATGCCTTCCGGAACACATCCTCGTAGACATCGTCGGCAATCTCAAAGGTATCCGACTCACTGGGGTTTTCGGAGACAATGCGGTAACGCCCCGGAGCCGTGACCGGGGAGAAATCACCCACATAGTCCGTCTCACCGGCACAGGGGTTCTCCACCCGGGTAGAAGCCGTCCCGTGATAGACAATGTGCCCATCCGTGGTGATCACATCAAATCCCACCGGACTGTCGGAACGGAAAGTGACCCGCTTGGTCATATTTGGTAAATAGCCGCATTGATTCACAAATATACTCTTATACATGCCCTGTCCTGCCTTTTCTGGTTATAGTAGCCCTATTATGTCAAATATGAGATTAAAACTCCATAGATTATATTGGCGTAGGTGGAAACTCCATAGATTATATTGTTATCATTCATTACTGTTCACTTGTCGCTTCGATAGTCATTTTCCGCAAGTGACGGCATCATGCGGTGAGTATGCCTGAAACTGGGTGACGAGTGAAAAATAACGTGATTCCGCCATCCGCCGCTGTTTTTTCGTTTCCCCTTTGCAAGCATCCGATTCTATGTTATAATCAAACACAAATGTTTCATGCGTGGAAATAGGAGGGAAATAATATGTATTCATTCGACGAAGTAAAGAACATTGACCCTGAGGTAGCCCAGGCCATCGTGGACGAGCAGGAGCGCCAGAACAGCCACATTGAGCTGATCGCCTCCGAGAACTGGGTGAGCAAGGCTGTCATGGCAGCCATGGGAAGCCCCCTGACCAACAAATATGCCGAAGGCTACCCGGGAAAGAGATATTACGGCGGCTGCCAGTGTGTGGACGTGGTGGAAAACCTTGCTATTGAGCGGGCGAAGGAACTGTTTGGATGCGAGTACGCCAATGTGCAGCCCCATTCCGGCGCCCAGGCCAATATGGCGGTACAGTTCGCCGTCTGCAAGCCCGGTGACACCATTATGGGCATGAACCTGGATCACGGCGGACATCTGACCCACGGAAGCCCGGTGAACATGTCCGGCAAATACTTTAACATTGTGCCCTACGGCGTAAACGACCAGGGTTTTATCGATTATGACAGGCTGCGTGAGATTGCCCTGGAGGCGAAGCCGAAGATGATCATCGCAGGCGCTTCCGCTTATGCCCGCACCATCGACTTTAAGAAGTTCCGCGAGGTGGCGGACGAGGTGGGTGCAGTGCTGATGGTGGACATGGCTCACATTGCGGGTCTGGTGGCAGCAGGCTTACATCCCAGCCCCATCCCCTACGCTGACGTGACGACGACCACCACCCACAAGACCCTGCGCGGTCCTCGTGGCGGCATGATCCTGTCCAGCAATGCTGTGAACGAAAAGTACAATTTCAACAAAGCTATTTTCCCTGGCATCCAGGGCGGTCCGCTGATGCACGTGATCGCGGCAAAAGCAGTGTGCTTCAAGGAAGCCTTAAGCGATGATTTCAAGGTATACCAGAAGGGTATCATCGACAATGCCCAGGCGCTTTGTAAGGGCTTGAAGGACAGGGGGATCAAGATCGTGTCCGACGGCACAGACAATCACCTGATGCTGGTGGATCTGACAAACTTCGGACTTACCGGAAAGGCTGTGGAGAAACTGCTTGACGCGGCGCACATCACCTGTAACAAGAATACCATCCCCAATGATCCCCAATCTCCCTTCGTGACCAGTGGAATCCGCCTCGGAACACCCGCGGTCACCTCGAGAGGCATGAACACAGAGGATATGGACAAAATTGCGGAGGCTATCGCCTTAGTGATCAAGGGCGGAGAGGAAAATATTCCTCAGGCCAGGGCTATTGTACAGACGCTGACGGATAAATATCCACTGATTTAATGGTGCCTGAAGGCATAGGAAAAGAGGAAAAATGAGCCTCAAAATGAACAATCAAGCGGCATTACATTCCATAAAACTGATGAACGTCTTTTTGGTGTCCGTGCACACGTGCCTGTTGTTGTTTTTTGCGCTTATAGACGTACATTTGATGGTTTTTGTCAATGTGGGCAGCGTATTGTTTTACATCATTAATTTTTTCATTCTGAAACATGAAAAGATAACGTTGTGCATATTCGCCACCTTCTTGGAGATTATGATACATATGTTCCTGGCCGTGATCAGCACAGGATGGGATGCCGGCTTTCAATTGTATTTTATCGGTTGTATAGCAATTGTATTTTATGCCGATTATTTTTCAGTCAGGCTGGGACAACACCATATTAAAGGCATCGGTTTCAGTATCATCAGCGCCGCATTGTATCTGATCAGTCTGCTGATCACAAGGTTCGTGGGTTCTGTATACCAGTTGGTGGATACCCTGACCTTTGTGGGCCTGGTCCTCAATTCCATAGTGGTCTTTGCGTTTATTACCGTGTTTCTCAGGATGCTGACAAAACTGGCTGCATACTATGAGGAGGAATTGGGAAGACAGGCTACCCACGATAAGTTGACTGGAATGGTCAATAGGCATTATTTGGTGGATCAACTTGATAAGATTTATTCTGAACAGGATATGTCCAGTTACTGGGTCGCTATTCTGGACATTGACGACTTTAAGAAGATCAATGACAAGTATGGACATCTCTGCGGAGACTTTGTTCTGAAATCCGTGGCGGAGATCATCAAAGACAACTGCGGTGACCGTACCGTATGCCGGTGGGGCGGGGAAGAGTTTGTGATCGTAGGATCCGACAGCGGACTGGATGAGAAGGGCAGACGGCCGGAGAAGGTGATTCTGGACAGAATTAGGAGGGATGTGGCCATCAAGGATTTCGTGTACGATGAGAACACCACTATAAATATGACTGTGACCATCGGCATGGCGCGTTACCAGGAGGGCCAGACCGTGGACGAGTGGGTTAACGTGGCGGATGAAAGACTATATCGGGGCAAACAGACCGGAAAGAATAAAGTGGTTGATGTAGAATAAAGGACTTGCGCTTCTTTGAAACTTGTGCTAGAATATCCCTCGTTGGCAGACATGTGTCCGCGTGACAAGTACGTTTGCGGAATTGTTTGTAATATTCAAACAACAAATCTGCCGGGGAGTGAGAGCATATGGGAGAGACAGCAAAGTATTTCGTGGTAAAGCAGAAGGCTGTGCCGGAAGTGCTGCTGAAGGTTGTCGAGGCAAAGAGGCTTTTGGAGTCGGAGAAGGTTCTGACTATTCAGGAAGCGGTTGATGCCGTCGGCATCAGCCGCAGTTCTTTTTATAAGTACAAAGAGGATATCTTCCAGTTTCATGATAATTCCCAGGGAACCACGTTCACTGTGACCTTCCAGATGGATGATGAGCCGGGGCTGTTGTCTGATGTGCTGAAAATCATTGCCGAATATCATGCTAACATTCTGACCATCCACCAGAGTATTCCGATCAACGGGATTGCCTCCTTAAGTCTGAGCATACAGGTGTTGCAGACCACCGGTGACATTTCCAGGATGATCGAGCAGATGGAGGAGCAGAAGGGCGTCCGGCATGTGAAGATATTAGCTAAGGAGTAGAGCGCAAATGCAGCGTTCTTCCAGTGACTGAAAGATTAAAAAAGTTTAGAAGAAAATAATGGGATAATAACGGCTGCCTACAGAGCGGCAGAAAGAGGAGACGATGATAAAGATTGCTGTGTTGGGCTACGGAACCGTAGGAAGCGGTGTCGTAGAGGTAATTGAGAAGAACAAGGATATGGTGAATAAGAAGTCAGGAGAGGAACTGGAGGTCAAGTATATTCTGGATCTGCTTGATTTTCCCGACGATCCTTACGGTGACAGGGTGGTTCACGACTTTGGGCTGATCCTGGCGGACGATGATGTTAAGATTGTCTGCGAGACCATGGGCGGTGTGGGAAAAGCGTACGAGTTCACAAGGGCGGCGCTTTCAGCCGGCAAGAGTGTGTGCACCTCCAATAAGGAGCTGGTGGCTGCACACGGACCGGAACTTTTGGCGCTGGCAAAGGAGCACAACTGCAATTATCTGTTCGAGGCAAGCGTAGGCGGCGGCATTCCCATTATCCGGCCTCTGAATTATTCCCTGACCGCAGAGCGGATTGAAGCGATCACAGGTATATTGAACGGTACTACCAACTATATTTTGTCTAAGATGGAATACGAGGGAGCGGATTATGACGATGTCTTGAAGGCAGCCCAGGACAAGGGATACGCGGAGCGGAACCCCGAGGCGGATGTGGAGGGGCATGATGCCTGCCGCAAAATTGCAATACTCTCTTCTTTGATGACGGGTAAAAATGTGGATTGTCGCAAAATTTACACCGAGGGAATCACCAAGGTGGAGCCCAGGGATTTTGAATATGCAAAACAGATGGGTATGTCCATCAAGCTTCTGGCGATCAGCAAGGATGCGGAGGGCAAAACTCTGGCCATGGTGTCTCCCTTCCTGATTGACGGAGATCATCCCCTGCACATGGTAAACGGTGTCTTCAACGCAGTGTTTGTGAGAGGCAACATGCTGGGCGACTCCATGTATTACGGAAGAGGTGCGGGAAAACTTCCCACAGCCAGCGCGGTGGTGTCTGACGTGATCGACTGCGCAAGGCATATCGGCAAGGTGATAATGTGCTTCTGGGATTCGGAGGAGGCGGAGCTTTTGAGCATTGACCAGTCACAGAGGCGGTTCTTCTTCCGGGTAAAGACGGAAGGTGAGGATAAGGCCAGAACGCTGTTTGGTGAGGGTATTCAGGAGGTAAGGCTTCCCGGAGTGACAAAAGAGTGCGGATTTATCACTCCTGTTATGACGGAGGCAGCCTTTGCGGACAGCTATGGAAAGCTGGATGGGATGACAGTGGGCGGAAGGCTGCGCCTGGAGGCGTAAGTCATTTCCAGAAAAGGAAAAACAGCTGACTCCACGCTGATCATGGTATGAATGGAGTGAACATGAGCTGTAGTATTGTATCTGCAGGCACGAAGGAATTACGGGTATAAAGGCAGATAACAGGAAAGGCATGGATGACATATGAAATATCTGATTATATTAGGGGACGGAATGGCGGATGAGCCCATTGAGGAGTTGGACGGGAAGACTCCGCTGGAGTATGCGCAGACTCCAAATCTGGACCGTCTCAGCAAACTCAGCGAGGTGGGAATGGTGCATACCATCCCCGATGGTATGAAGCCCGGTTCGGACACGGCAAACCTGTCCGTGCTTGGGTATGACCCCAGGAAATACTATTCCGGCCGTTCTCCTCTGGAGGCGCTGAGCATCGGTGTTCCCATGAAGGACGATGATATTGCCATCCGTTGTAATATCGTGACAATTTCTGAGGAGGCTGTTCCCTTTGAGGAGCAGACCATCATCGACCACAGCTCTTCGGAGATCAGCACCGAGGACTGTGCTGTGCTCTTAAAGGCGGTAGCGGATCAGCTGGCAAATGACACCTACCAGTTTTATGTGGGAACCAGCTACAGACACTGTCTGATCTGGAGCGGCGGAAGCGTAGTGGAGCTGACTCCGCCCCATGATGTGCTGGGGCAGGTCATAGGGCAGTATCTGCCGGAGGATGCGGTCCTGCGGGAGATGATGCGAAAAAGCCATGATATTCTGGTGAATCACCCTATTAATATAGAGCGTAAGAACCGGGGACTGAACCCTGCAAACTGCTGCTGGTTCTGGGGGGCAGGCACAAAGCCCCAGCTTTCTTCATTCCAGGAAAAGACCGGCAAGAAGGGAATGATGGTATCAGCGGTGGATCTGTTAAAAGGCATTGCCGTGGGTGCGGGCATGGGTGTGGCGCTGGTGGAGGGTGCAAACGGCGGGCTTCACACAAACTATGCAGGCAAGGTGGAAGCGGCTGTGAAGGCCCTGACCCAGGACGGTTATGATTTTGCTTACATACATGTGGAGGCCCCTGACGAGATGGGCCACCAGGGAAGTGTGGAGAGAAAGGTCCGGGCAATCCAGTATCTGGATACCCAGGTCATCGGACCGGCAGTGGAAAAGCTTGAGGCTTCCGGGGAGGAATTCAGATTGTTGGTGCTGCCGGATCATCCCACCCCCATCCGGGTGCGGACCCACACTGCCGACAATGTGCCATATCTGATCTATGACAGCAGGTTTCCCCAGTCCCATGACTGGAGTTACAGCGAGGCGGAGGGCCGGGCATCCGGGAATTTTGTGGCACAGGGCCATAAGCTGATGGATCAATTCCTGGAGCTGGAATAAGATATGGAGAATCGGAAGAAAAACGGGCTGCCGCATGGGAGGCGGGAGAGTTTGGATAGAAAGAGCCGTGGGAACGGCGGAATGCGAGGAAGAAAGAAAATGTCTAAGGTAGTGAAATTCGGTGGAAGCTCCCTGGCGAATGCGGAGCAGTTTAAAAAGGTGGCGGATATCATTCATGCCGACAAGAGCAGAAGATATGTGGTTCCCTCTGCTCCGGGAAAGCGCTTTAAGGAGGATACCAAGGTTACGGATATGCTCTATGACTGCTATGCTCTGGCAGATGCAGGGAAGGATTTTAAGAAAGCACTTCAGGAGATTAAGAAGAGATATCAGGAGATCATCGACGGCCTGAAGCTGGAGCTTTCCCTTGAGGATGAGTTTAATGTTATTGAGAAATGCTTTAAAGAGAAGGCTGGGCGCGATTATGCGGCCTCCAGAGGCGAGTACTTAAACGGAATTGTGCTGGCTGCTTATTTGGGCTTTGAATTTATTGACGCTGCAGAGGTAATTTTCTTTGACGAAGAAGGAAGCTGGGATGGTACAAAGATTCATGATGTATTGAATAAGAGGGTTATGGGCTGCAAAAATGTAGTGATTCCCGGATTTTATGGATCCCTTCCCGATGGCAGGATAAAGACCTTTTCCCGGGGTGGGTCCGATATCACAGGATCTATTGTGGCTCAGGCTGTTGGAGTGGATGTATATGAGAACTGGACAGATGTTTCAGGTGTCCTGATTGCTGATCCCAGGATCATTGACAATCCCAAAGGAATCGAAGTTGTCACCTACAGGGAGCTTCGGGAATTGTCCTATATGGGATTCAACGTTCTTCATGAAGACGCTATCTTTCCGGTGCGGGTGGAGGGTATCCCCATCAACATCCGCAATACCAATGCTCCGGAGGACGAGGGAACCTGGATCGTGGGAAGCACCTGTCAGAAATCCAAGTACGTTATCACCGGTATTGCCGGCAAGAAGGGCTTCTGCTCCGTCAGCGTGGAGAAGGATATGATGAACTCGGAGATCGGTTTTGGAAGAAAAGTGCTGACTGCCTTCGAAGATCAGGGAATCTCTTTTGAACATATGCCCTCCGGCATCGATACCCTGACGGTATTCGTCCACCAGGACGAGTTTATGGATAAGGAGCAGAAGGTGGTGGCAGGCATCCACAGGATGGTAAAGCCGGACGCCATTGAAATTGAGTCGGATCTGGCACTGATCGCTGTGGTGGGCAGGGGCATGAAGTCCACCCGCGGTACGGCAGGCAGGATATTTTCCGCGCTGGCTCACAGCAATGTGAACGTAAAGATGATCGATCAGGGTTCATCGGAGTTGAACATCATTATCGGTGTGAATAATGCGGACTTTGAGACGGCCATCCGTGCCATCTACGATATCTTTGTTTTGACAGCTGTCTGATCCGAAGTGATCGGAGTAAGGTTACAAACTGATCCCACACGATATGGTCTGACTGCTGCGGAGCAGGAAAAAGAGATAAAGGGACTGTTGCAAAATGAGTTGACAATCTCCAGTTTCTGTGCAATTCAACTAAA
>JAFLRN010000129.1:3741-3946 GCA_022511385.1 Acetatifactor sp. | reverse complement strand
CTCCGGCAGAATGTTAAAAACACGTCGGCACTTGGCGAGGTACTTTCGAGCCTAGTGTCCGCTACGTGTTTTTCCAAGCGGGAGCGTGTCTGCCGGAGGAATATTGACATGACTGGGCGTCACTCGCCAGGATACCTTCGACCCTAACGCCCGCTACGTGTTTTTCCAAGCGGGAGCGTGTCTGCCGGAGGAATATTGACATGAC
>JAFLRN010000129.1:0-3641 GCA_022511385.1 Acetatifactor sp. | reverse complement strand
GATACCTTCGACCCTAACGCCCGCTACGTGTTTTTCCAAGCGGGAGCGTGTCTGCAGGGGGAATATTGACAGGACTGGGCGTCACTCGCGGATTCATCCTCTTGGCTTCACCATCCGCGTCAACCGTGCCCCCAAGCTGGTAAACACCTCATTGGTAATCGTCCCCGCCGCCTTCGCCATATCATAAGCCGTCAGCACCTCGCTGCCAGACCTTCCAATCAGCACCGCAATATCCCCCGCCTGCACATCCGGAATCCCCGTCACATCCACAAGCGTCTGATCCATGCATACTCTTCCCGCAATAGGCACCCTATGCCCCCGGATCAACACAGACCCCCTGCCCCCGGACAGTAACCTGGAAAGCCCATCTGCATAACCAATGGTAATAGTGGCAAGCTTCGTAGGCCGCTTCGCCACAAACGCCAACCCATAGCCCGCGCCCTCTCCTGACGCCAGCTCTCTCACCGAAGCCACACGCGCCTTCAAAGACAGCACCGGCTTCAGCACTACATCAGCCCGATTCATATCCTCATTCGTGCTGCGGACACCGTAAAGCGCAATGCCCACCCTGGCGTAATCCCCCGCAAATTCCGGATAATTCAACACGCCGTTGCTGGCCACAAGATGCTTCTTCGGGCACTCATGTCCCCGCTCCTTCAGCTGTTCCACCAGCCGGAAAAACGCTTCTCCCTGAGCCTTCGTGAATTTTATCCGGCGTTCCTCGTCGCTGTCAGAGACACAGAGATGGGTAAACATCCCATCCACCTTTAGATTTTTCCACTCAAAGATCTGGCAGATCTCATCCACCTGATCATACTTGATACCAATTCGATGCATGCCGGTGTCAACCGCAATATGCACCCGCAGCTTTTTCCCATATTTATGTAGTTCCTCCGCAAAGGACATATCCACCACAGTCTGAATCAGCCTGTAACGGCGCAGAAGGTCAAACTGCCTGGGATGAGTGTAGCCCAGCACAAGAATCTCTCCCTTGACGCCGGCCTTCCGCAGCTGGATTCCCTCCGGCACACTGGCCACACAGAAGGCCTTCACGCCCAGCCTGTTCAACTCCTTGGAAATCAGCACGGCCCCATGGCCATAACCTTCCGCCTTCACTGCCGGCATCAGCTGGCAGTTGTCAGGCAAAAGTCCCTGTAAGGTCCTGACATTGTGCCCCAGCGCCTCCATATCCAACTCGATCCAGGCGCGGTCACGTTCGAAGGATGCACGACGGAAACGTGCCAGCACCATCGCTATTGCCAGGGCCGCCACAGTGGAACAAATGCAAACCGTTATATAATGAATCAGGCTGTTTTCCACCAGAAACACGGTAGCTCGCTGGTGCACCACCTTCGTAGCCCGCCGCACCACTACGATCATGGCAGGATGCAAAATATAAATCCATGTGGAAATGGTCCTGAATGCCCCCACGGACTTTCTGTTCCATGTTAAAAGCAGTCTGTACAGGAAAAACATGCATACCGGCAGCAGAAGATACATGCTGTCATGGCGCTGTATATCATAATGCCGCAGTATAAGCCCCTCCGCCGTCATCAGGCAGAAGGAGACTCCAAAGCTCACCGCGTTTGGCAGCGGCTTTATCTTCTCACTACCGCGCTTCAGCCATGCACCCATGACAAGAAAAATCGGTGCCAGGAACAGACCGTTACGGGTATAGGAGAAAAGCCGGAAACCCAGCTCGTAAGCCTGGGACACACCGGGCACATCCGCTATGAGTCCAAAATAACTGTCCCCAAACAAACCGATAAGATACAAAACAGCCGTCACTGCCAGGCTGACCCCCAGCTTACAAAACCGTCCCAGCAGGCAGACAATCAGAATACCCAAGATTAGGGCCGGAAAATACCACAAATGATAAAAGGTTCCGTCAAAGACCAGCATCTGCACTACACGATAAGGTGTCAGGTCTTCATAATGCCCGGCATAGATTCCAATGGGCAGATACAGCAGAATGGCAATTCCGTAGAGAATCCCTGTCTTCCCCAGATAGCGCCAGATAGGACCGTAATCCCGCTCCTGTCCCCACAGCCGGTCGGAGAGCACGAAATGTCCTGTCACCATAAAGAAAAAGGGCACGGCCAGGCGCGCCAGTTCCCTGGTAAGGAAGAAATCCGCCGTTGTATTGAACGATGTCAGCGGTGAGGTGTGAATTGCCACCACAAGAAACGCCGCAATCATTTTAAAAATATCAAGTCCGCCAAAATTTTTTCTGGTATCCATACTAAATCCTCCGACCACTGCTACATTTCCATGGTCACAGCCGCATTTCCATTATCATATCCACATTCTTACTGCTTGTAGCTGTCTTCTCGCTGCCCACAGCCGTCTTTCCACTAGACACAGCAGCCATCCACTGCTCACAACCACATTCTCACTGCTTACAGCTGCCTTCTTGCTGGCTGCAGCCGCATTCCCGCTGGCTACATCCCCCATAGTCGCCACGAAATTTCCACTGCTCACATCTCAATTCCCTGCTATTCCAACGCCAGCGTGATCACCCGGTCCAGAATCTCCGAAAACGAAAACCCCGCTGCCTTCATCATGCCCGGATAACGGCTGTGTTCCGTAAATCCCGGTATGGTGTTGATCTCGTTAAACACAATCTCCTTGTTCGGTGTCAGGAACATATCCACCCTGGCGAAGCCCGTGCAGCCAAGCGTCTTGTACAACACCTTCGCCGTCTCCTTCAGCCTCCGGGATGTCTCCTGATCCACCCGGGCAGGTACATGGATGGCGGAAGTCTTCAGTGTATACTTCTCCGTAAAATCAAAGAAACCGCCTGCCAGCTCAATCTCGTCCACCTCTCCCGTAATAAGCTCATTGTTTCCCAAAACGGCACAGCCCACCTCGAAGCCCGGTATGGCCTCTTCCACGATCACCTCGTTGTCATACCGGAAGGCAAGCCGGATTGCTTCCATTAAGTTGGCTCTGTCAGGCACCCTGGTAATCCCATAGGAAGAGCCAGCCTTCACAGGCTTTACAAACAGAGGATATCCCGTTGTTTCAGCAAAGTCTATCACATCATGCAGATCATAAACCTTGCCGAAGGCCATAGCCCTTGGCACCCTGATTCCGGCAAGCTCCGCCAGCTTATGGGCCCGGTCCTTATCCATACACAGCGCGGAGGCCAGTACATTACAGCCCACCAGCGGAATCTCTGCCAGCTGGATAAGACCCTGAATGGTGCCGTCCTCGCCGTTTCTTCCATGCATCACAGGAAAAGCGGCATCCACCGTCATATCCTCCACCCCGTTATCTCCAAAAAGCAGCAGCTTGCGTGCGCCTCTTTCGGGAGAGAGAACTGCAGGAACACAGGACTCATCCTGCTGCCAGCTGTCCTCCTTGATCTTCTCCGCATCACCGCCAAAATAATACCATTTCCCCTGTTCCGTAATTCCTACTGGTACAGGCTCATATTTCTCCCGATCCAGATTACAGATCACAGAGTACGCAGACTCCAAAGATACACTGTACTCCGAGGAATATCCCCCAAAGAAAACCGCAATTTTCAATCTATTCATACTTTTGTCCTTTCCGGGCATTTGTCAGCCCAGTGCCTGGTCTTTAAATATTTCCCAACACAAAAATAGCAGCCGCCGCTCACTGGGGAACTGCTATTT
>JAFLRN010000128.1 GCA_022511385.1 Acetatifactor sp. | reverse complement strand
TGGGAGAAAGGAATAATAATCCAATCAGTATCTAACATAATTGGATTATACGTGAGAAATTGAACATCAATATCTACTATGGCGGCAGGGGAATCATTGACGATCCCACGCTGTTTGTACTGAACAAAATGCAGGAAATACTGGAGGAGCTTCGGGTAAATGTGACGCGCTACAATTTATATGAGATGAAAAACACGATTCCCACATTGCCTCAGACATTAAAGGATACCGATGGTATTATTCTTGCAACAACAGTTGAGTGGTATGGAATCGGCGGCTATATGCAGCAGTTTCTGGATGCATGTTGGCTGTTTGGTGACAAGGAAAGGATCGCCCGCATTTATATGTGTCCGGTGGTCATGTCAACTACTTGGGGAGAGCGTGAAGCAAAACTGAATTTGTCAACGGCATGGGAGATTCTGGGTGGCCTCCCCTGTACAGGCATCTGTGGTTATATCGAAAATACAATGACTCTGGAGATGAATGAACAGTATCTCAATATCATAGAAAAGAAAGCGGAGAATCTGTATCGGACCATCAACCAGCGCATGGCTAGTTTCCCTGCCAGCAATCAGGCTGTTAAGCAGAAGGTAGCCGTGCCAAAGTCTACCAATTTGACACCACAGGAGACGGAACAGCTTTCCCAATATGTATCCGACGACAGCTATGTACAGCGTCAGAAGCAGGATATTCAGGAGCTTACCAACCTGTTCCGCGGCATGCTCGACGAGGAGGGCGCAGACAGCGAGGAAGAGTATCTGGGTGCCTTCCGCAAATACTTTAAGCCTCAGGCAGGTTTTGATGCGAATTACTCCATTGCTATAGAAGAGAAGAAGAAAAAGCTTATTGTCTCAGTTCACGGACCCAAGCTGGAATGCTATTACGGTGCTGTGAACCAGCCGGATCTGGAGGTTCAGCTGAACAGAGCCACCATGGAGGAAATCGTGAGCGGACGTATGACTTTCCAGCGGGCATTTATGTCAGGTGCAATGAAGACAAAAGGCGATTTTCGGATTCTTGCTACTTTAGACCAGCTTTTCCTGTTTGAGAGGATGGGGTGAAAAATTGGGATTTATCAGTGGTGAGTTTATTCCTGCAGTAGAATATCGCGGCATGAGAGAAAGGATGGGAATTCTATGAAAAACGATGACTGTATTTTTTGTAAGATTGCAAATGGTGAAATTCCTTCCAGGACCATCTATGAAGATCAACTTTTCCGGGTGATATTGGACTTGAATCCTGCCACCAAGGGGCATGCGTTGATTCTGCCGAAGGATCACTCGGCAAGTCTTTATGAACTGCCGGAGGAAACAGCTGCAGCCGTTCTTGTGTTGGCAAAGAAGCTGGCCGTGATTTTGAGGGAGAAGCTTGGTTGTGATGGCCTGAATTTGGTTCAGAACAATGGAGAGGCTGCAGGTCAGACTGTTTCTCATTTTCATCTGCATATGATTCCCAGATATACGGACGACGGTCAAAAAATAAGCTGGATTCCCGGAAAACCCGCCCAGGAGGAACTGGACGAAGTCAGGAAAAAGTTGACGGAGTAGGAAGTTGCTATGAGAACGCTTAATGTGGCTGCGATCACAAACAATATAAAAGAGATGTGTATAGAGGCCAACCATTTTCTGTCCAAGGACATGGAATCTGCCATAAAATCTGCTGGGGATACAGAGGAGGCACCTTTGGGACGCCAGATTCTGAAGCAGCTTCAGGAAAATATGAAGATAGCCGGAGAGGATATGATTCCCATATGCCAGGACACAGGAATGGCGGTTGTATTTATGGAAGTTGGGCAGGAAGTACATTTTGAAGGTGGCTCTCTGGAGGATGCCATTCATGAAGGTGTAAGACAAGGTTACTCTGAAGGTTTTCTGAGAAAGTCCGTTGTAAAGGATCCCATCTACCGTGAGAACACCAATGACAATACGCCAGCGGTGATTCATTATAGCATAGTGCCCGGGGATAATGTGCAGATCACAGTTGCGCCCAAGGGCTTTGGCAGTGAAAATATGAGCAGAGTGTTTATGCTGAAGCCTGCCGATGGCATTGAAGGTGTGAAAAATGCGGTGTTGACAGCAGTGAAGGATGCGGGGCCCAACGCCTGCCCGCCTATGGTGGTGGGAGTGGGCATCGGAGGTACCTTTGAAAAATGTGCGCTGCTGGCAAAGAGGGCGCTAACCCGCCCTGTGGATAGCCGATCAGGGATTGAATATGTGCGGGAACTGGAAAAGGAGCTTCTCGATAAAATCAACCAATCCGGTATCGGACCGGGAGGCCTTGGGGGCAGCACCACGGCACTGGCTGTCAATATTGAGACCTATCCTACACATATCGCAGGTCTGCCTGTAGCAGTGAATATCTGCTGTCATGTGAATCGGCATGTGGTGCGCACATTATGAACGGATACAGAATTGTTTGAGTAATTTATGTGAATGTAGAAGGACTGGACTATGGATAAGCATATCAATGTGCCGTTGGATGATTCTGCGGTTACATCATTAGTAGCAGGGGACTATGTGTATCTGACAGGAATCATCTATACTGCCAGGGACGCTGCTCATAAGAGAATGTATGAGGCATTGGAGAAGGGAGAACAGCTTCCCTTGGAGATGAAAGATAATGTGATCTATTATATGGGACCATCCCCTGCCAGGACTGGCAGACCTATTGGTTCTGCGGGTCCGACCACAGCAAGCCGCATGGACAAATATGCTCCCGCGCTGCTGGACCTGGGCTTGAAGGGCATGATCGGTAAGGGGAAGCGGACAAAGGAAGTAAAAGAAGCCGTGATGCGAAACGGTGCCGTTTATTTTGCGGCGGTGGGAGGGGCCGGTGCACTGCTGTCCCGCTCCATTATCTCTTCCCAGGTGATTGCGTATGACGATCTGGGAACTGAGGCTATCCGCAGGCTGGAGGTAAAGGATTTTCCGGTGATCGTGGTGATGGATGCCCAGGGAAATGACCTGTATGAGACAGCCATCCGGGATTATTGCAGGGAGTAGCAAATACAAAATTTGTGCAGAAGGGCATGTGCATAAATGAAACGTATTATTTTGATGGTGGTAAGATTGATTTTCAGAGTACCCTACTACATGTTTGGTATATGGTGGAGTGGGAAAAGAAAGAATTACGATCAGGCGAAAGCCTACGCCTTTGTGAAGAAGGTGACAAAAGCTGCCAACCGGGCCGGAAGGGTAACCATAGAGTCCCATGGGCTTGAGAATATACCAAAGGAAAACGGCTTTATTTTCTTCCCCAATCATCAGGGGCTTTTTGATGTGTTGGTTTTTCTGGAGTCCTGTCCCGTACCCTTTGCCTTCGTTATTAAGAAGGAAGCCAGTCAGGTCATCCTTTTAAAACAGGTTATTGCAGCTCTGCGTTCCGTTGTTATAGACAGGGAAGACATCAGGCAATCTCTGGAAGTTATAAACAAAGTAGCAGAGGAAGTAAAAAACGGAAAGAATTTTTTGATTTTTGCCGAGGGAACCAGAAGTAAGATGGGAAATGCACTGCTTCCCTTTAAAGGAGGTACTTTTAAAAGTGCAGTAAAATCGAAATGCCCCATCGTGCCCTGTGCGCTGATCGATTCTTTTAAACCCTTTGACGAAAACTCCATTGAGCGGGTTATGGTAAAGCTGATTTATCTGCCGCCTATTTATTATGAGGAATATGCATCTATGAAGACTCCTGAGATTGCAGATATGGTAAAGTCAAGAATTGAGGCTGCAATTTCCGAGTATGCGGATCCGTAAAATCAAATGGTATAAATATGATGCGGTGTTTACCAAATACATGAATATAATATAAAAAATACGCGAAACAATGCGAAAATAAAATAGAAAAACGGATTGACAAAGATTTAGGCTTTATGTATAATGATTTTTGCGTCACATAACAAAGACGTGACAACTTAAATTGGTAGAGACGTAGTTCGGATTAAGGAGAAATACTCAAGAGGCCGAAGAGGCG
>JAFLRN010000127.1 GCA_022511385.1 Acetatifactor sp. | reverse complement strand
AGTTTGCCCATTTTGATCAGTTTATCGGTTTCGGGGAATGCAATGTCTGATTCCCACTTACTGATCGACTGTCGGGATACACCGAGAATGTCGGCAAGCTGTTCCTGTGTGTAATTATATTCTTTTCTTAATTTGGATAGTTTTTCACCAAGTGTCATAGTCTTTGCTCCTTTATGTTTTTTAACGCTGCGTTGCCATTAATATAGGACGAGCAGCAAAAACATACCATCAATTCGGTGTTTCTAAATGTAAACTTCAGGTTGCGTCGCCCAATTTAAGTTTATTATATCACAAAAATATGACTTTTCTCCAATACATGAAGAAGGCGACGCATTGGAGAATCATTTCAATCAGTTCTTCATGTCCTGCTTATATTGTGATATAATCTGTTACACAGGAACTATGAAGAGTGGAAGTAAGAGGTAAATAATATGTCCACGCAGGGAGAAACAAGAGAAAAAACCAGAATCAACATACGGGAGCCCAAGCGTTACCGGGTCATTATGCATAACGACGATTTCACCTCCATGGAGTTTGTGGTAGAGATTCTGATGGATATTTTCCACAAGGATGTCATGGAAGCGGAGCGTCTGATGCTGATGGTGCACGAAAGCGGCAAGGCCGCGGTGGGTTCGTATCCTTATGACATTGCGGTTACGAAGGTTCAGGCAGCAACGGCAAGGGCAAAGGAAGAGGGCTTTCCCTTCCGGTTGACAGTTGAGGAGGCGTAACAATGCAAATATCGAAAGAAGTGGCTGAGATCCTCAATGCTGCATTTACCATGGCAAAAGGCGCGCATTTTGAATATGTGACGCCGGAGCTGGTGTTGTTTGTTATTTGCCAGAACAAAGTGTTTGCACAGGCATTTGAAGAATGTGGCGGAAACATAAAGGAGCTGGATTCTCAGTTAAGAACATACCTGGAGGAAAATATGGAACCGGTGTCCGCAGGGTCGGAGGGAAATCCGGAGTTTTCTATTGGGATGGGCGATGTGCTGACAACTGCCTGGATTTCCGCACAGAGCAGCGGACGTGAGGCGGCGGAGCTGACTCACATGATACATGCCATCTATGGATTGGAGGAAAGCTATGCGGTCTATTATATGCGGCTACAGGGTGTGGAGCATGCGGAGCTTTTGCAGGAGTTGACCATTGCGTATGAAGAAATGGCGTATGAAAACAGTGTGGAGAGTGGTAATGGGCGAGGCAGAGGCGATCAAGGCGGCAGCGGGCATGAAAGCGGCACTCAAAACGGCAGCAGGCAGGGCAGCGGTAAGCGGGACAGCTTAGGGCAAGGGCGCAGCAGAAGGAGTGGTTTGAAACTGGAAAGCGATGAAGACCAAGACATTGACGGCTATGACGAAGAAGGCGGAGATCCTGAAGAAGCCGGAGAATTCGAAGAAGCCAGAAACCTCGAAGAACCTCGAATCCCTGATGGCAGCCCCCGGCGCGGCTACTGGCAGCGGTACGCCACCTGCCTGAATGAAGAGCTGGAAGGTGTCAACCCTTTGATCGGCAGAGAGGATGAGCTGGAGCGGACCATGCAGATCCTCTGCCGGAAGGAGAAAAACAATCCCCTTCATATCGGCGAGCCCGGCGTGGGAAAGACTGCCGTCATATACGGCCTTGCCAGGCTGTTGAATGAGAAGAAGGTTCCTGAGCCCTTGCAGGGAGCCGAAATTTTTTCGCTGGACTTGGGCAGTCTGCTGGCAGGTACCCAATACAGGGGTGATTTCGAGAAGCGTTTTAAGAAGGTCATGGACAGCATCAGCCGTGAGGAAAAGCCCATTGTCTATATCGATGAAATCCATAACATCATAGGCGCAGGTGCGGTAAACGGGGGTTCTTTCGACATTTCCAACATGCTGAAGCCCTATCTGGCAGCAGGCCATATCCGTTTCATCGGCGCCACAACCTATGAGGAGTACAAAAAGCATTTTGAGAAAAGCAAGAGTCTGGTAAGGCGGTTCCAAAACATTGACATCAAGGAGCCTGATAACAAGGAATGCGTTCAGATTCTGGAGGGATTGAAGAAAAATTATGAGGAATTTCACGGCATCTGCTATGAGGAGGGTGTACTGGAATATACAGTAGAAATGAGCGCAAAGTATATCAGTGAGCGCTATCTGCCGGATAAGGCTATCGACCTTATAGACGAGGCGGGCGCCTATCGCCGCATGCATCCCCTTAACAGTGAGGTGCAGTGGGTCAGCAAGGAACTGATCGATGAAATATTGTCAAAGACCTGCCATATTCCAAAGCAGATGGTGGAAAGTGACGAAACGGAGAAGCTGGCCACCCTGGAGGAGAGGCTGAAGGGTCGGGTGTTCGGACAGGATGAGGCAATCTCTCAGGCGGTCAACGCAGTGAAGTTTTCAAGAGCCGGGCTTTTGGAAGAGGGAAAACCTTTGGCGAGCTTGTTGTTTGTTGGCCCCACCGGCGTGGGCAAGACAGAGATAGCCAAGAGCTTGGCGGAGGAACTTGGCATCAAGCTGGTGCGCTTTGACATGAGCGAGTATGAGGAAAAGCATGCGGTGGCAAAGCTGATCGGCGCGCCGGCAGGCTATGTGGGATATGAGGAGGGCGGACTTCTCACGGAGGAAATCCGAAAGAATCCTCACGCTGTCCTCCTGTTGGATGAGATTGAGAAGGCACATCCTGATATCTATAACATCCTTTTACAGGTGATGGATTATGCGACGTTGACAGACAACCAGGGCAGGAAGGCCGATTTCAGAAATGTGATCCTCATCATGACGTCAAATGCAGGAGCAAGCCGGATCGGAAAGCCCGGTATCGGTTTTGTGGAACAGGATATCAAGGCGGATGTGGTCATGGAGGAGGTAAAACGAATCTTCCAGCCCGAGTTCCGCAACCGCCTGAATAGGATCGTGGTCTTCCGCAGTATGAGTGAAAAGATGGCGGAGCAGATCGTGGACAAGAAGCTGGGCGAGCTTCAGAAGCTGCTGGTTCAGAAAAACGTGAAGCTGTCGGTGGATGTGAAAGCCAAAGATCTTGTGAAAAAGAAGGGAATCAGCACGGAATTCGGCGCAAGAGAGATTGAGCGTGTGATTCAGGGCGAGATCAAGCCGTTGTTGGTGGATGAAATCCTGTTTGGGCAGCTTAAGGATGGTGGGAAATGCAGGCTGACAACGGCTGATGGTAAGTTTAAGGTCAGCATTTCTGCCGCACAAGTGAAAAGTGCGAAATAAAAGTTTCGCGCTACTAATATGAGTGATCGCTGAGGAGAAGAGTGTAAAACAGAAATTTCGCATTTTTGATTTTAGTGACGGCAAAAGAGAAGAGTATAAAATAGGAATTGCACATGATGCCACTCGGAATTTGAGTGCCCGCTGGGAGAGCGGATAGGAGTTAGATAAAGACATGCCTGTTTATCGCTTAAATGAGAATGAAATCTCTTTTCCGAATCCAACTCTTGCTCGTTCGGACGGACTGCTGGCCGTCGGGGGAGATTTGAGCGTAGAACGCTTATTGTTAGCGTATACCCACGGAATTTTCCCGTGGTATAACCCTGGGGAGGAAATTCTTTGGTGGTGCCCAAAGAAGCGTTTTGTGATTTTTCCGGGAGAGATACATATTTCCCATTCCATGAAAAAGTACCTGAAAAAGCATGAACTGCAGATTGTATTGAACAGGGATTTCGCAGATACCATGCATCGGTGCCGGATCAAAAGGGAATTTGACGGTGGGACTTGGATTTCTGATGAGATGGAAGTGGCATACCACCGCCTTCATGAAGCCGGATATGCCATTAGCGTGGAGGTAATGGAAGATGGCGGGCTCGCAGGCGGATTTTATGGGGTCGTCATCGGCACCTGCTTCTTCGGGGAGAGTATGTTCTCGGAGAGGGAGAACGGCTCCAAGACGGCGCTGATTGCTTTTGCCCGTTTTCTGGAGCGAAAAGGATTCCTGTTTATTGACTGTCAGTTCCACACAAATCATTTGGAGAGCATGGGCGG
>JAFLRN010000126.1 GCA_022511385.1 Acetatifactor sp. | reverse complement strand
GACTGTTGCAAAATGAGTTGACAATCTCCAGTTTCTGTGCAATTCAACTAAAAAGCCCTGTCACTGTATTTGAAAATTGGATTACTTTTTGTTGAATGTGCCCGGAAACTGAAGAATGTGAAGCATTTTGAAACAGCCCCCTTTTTATTGGATGCGTCAGTCTGCACGTTCTGACCTGGAAATATCTATCAACTTGGCGGGTTTTGGGAAATAATGTAAAAATTTAAAATTTTTTTGAAAAATGTGTTGACAAAACAAAAACCATGTCATATAATAAGATCAACAAAGAAAAAGAGACAAGACTTCTTCCATAAGATACAGATGATCCATAGATCAAATGAAAAAAGTGCGAGTACACACATGAGAAGGTAACGAGTCACTGAAGAATATTAAAGTACAGTGCGTTACGCACCTTATACAAGGGAAAAAGTGGAAAAGCACAGAGGATGAAATGGAAGCCACAACTGAATAGGGGCCACCAAAAAGAAATAGGAGGTAAGTTCCATTGGACGAGACAGCCTGAGAGAGCGTATTGATTAAGATAATCGATACGCTCTCTCGCATTTTTGTATCATTTTTGTAAAATATTGCGAAAAGCAAGATTTCCTGTGGAAAATAAGCAAAAGATAGGTTATTATAAAAAAGGATGTGTTTACAGATTGACAGGAAGGAAATAGTCATTGATATGGACGAGAAGCAGCAGGTAAAGGACGAAAAAAAGCAGACACAGGAAGAGAAGAGAGATGTCAGGAAAAAACGAAGGATACGGAACCAGATCCTGGCATATGTTGTGTTGATACTGTTGATTCTGGCGGCAGCAGCGGGGATCATGATGCTTGTGAAGCAGGTTACAAACGCGGCGCGCCAGCAGGAAGAGAAAGAGGATTCACAAGCTATGATCAACGATTTGTTATCTAGTGAGAATGAACTGCAGTCGCCGACACCGGGGGCCGAACAGACACCGGAACCTGTAGTAGAGCTGACACAGGAGCAGAAGCTGGATGAGATTGTAAATGCTGTCATTGAAGTGATGCCCATAGAGGATAAGGTGGCCGGACTCTTTATTGTGGCACCGGAGGCGATCACGGGAGTGGCCAAGGCTGTCAAGGCCGGGGACAGCACAAAGGATGCGCTGTCGAAGTATCCGGTGGGCGGCCTGATCTATTTTGCCTCAAATATGCAGTCTGCTGATCAGTTGAAGGAGATGCTGCACAATACGGTTATTTTTGCCAGAGCACCTCTGTTTATAGCTGTGGACGAGGAAGGCGGCAGTGTTTCGCGGCTGGCGAATACGGGGCTGGCTGAAAAGGTGGACAGCGCCGGGAATATCGGCAAGACCGGAGATCCCAACAATGCTTATCAGGCAGGAGTCACCATTGGCAGTGCCTTGAGCAGCTATGGTTTTAATCTGGATCTGGCGCCCGTAGCGGATATATCCAGTGTGGAGAACAGCTATATGGGCGATCGTACCTACGGTTCAGATGCGCAGACGGCATCTCCCTATGTGGTTTCCATGATACAGGGACTGAAGGAGCAGAAAGTGAGCGCGTGCCTGAAGCATTTCCCGGGTAACGGAGCCACTACCCAGGATCCTCACACCGGCATTGCCACCAGCGACAGAACGGCGGAACAGTTTCGGGCAGAAGAATTTGCTGTATTTCAGGCGGGCATTGATGCCGGTGTGGATATGATCATGATCAGCCACATGGAAGCGCCAGCGCTGACTGTCGGAAGCACCGAGCCCTATGTGCCATGCTCTCTTTCTAAGGCGGTGGTCACGGATATTCTGCGCAATGAACTGGGCTTTGACGGGGTGATCATCACCGATGCCCTGAACATGGGAGCCATATCTGATTACTTTTCTTCCGAGGAAGCTGCAATCTATGCCCTGCAGGCGGGCTGTGACATGCTGCTGATGCCGGAAAACTTTGAGGAAGCTTACAACGGTGTGCTGGAGGCAGTGAAAAACGGAACAATCTCCGAGGAGCGGATTGACGATGCCCTGCGGAGGATCTACCGGATCAAGTATGCGGATCGGCTGGTGGAGTAGGCAGTATCTCCTGCAATGCCGCAAGCTTCTTTTTGGAACAGAATCTTGTGCTGAAGGCGGCCTCTGTGCCGTCTTCCAGCGTAAGTATCATCAAATGCTTTGGCTTTTTCATCAGCCGGATGAACATGATAAGGCAGATGAGCGCCATGAGCAGCAACAGAATAAAGATACCGCCAAAAATGATCAGGTTGTGGATGATCATTTTTTTGTATTCCTGAACCTCCGCCAGAAGCTGGTCGTATTCTGCGTGAAGAGATTCTCCGCTGTCAAGAAGTGCAGCCAGTTCGCTGCGCTGGCCGGTAAGATCAGCAATCCGGCCGTTCAAGTCCTCCAATTCCGCCTGGACTGACGCTATCTGTTGATCAAAAGAAGAGGGCAGCTCATCCAGATCAGGTATAAGTTCTTCTAAATATTCAGGATGTTCTTCTATGTACAACGTCACAATTTCCGTGACAGAAGCTTCTTTTCCGGTAATGTCATAATACATACCGCCGTAGGAGTCGTCTCCGGCGGAGTAGTTTACCATGTCGAAAACACCAAGTCCCGGTGCAACGGTGTCCATAAATTTCAGGTAGGCGTCATAATATGCCTGTTCGCTGGCAAGTTCATTCCAGTCGATATTAAATTCCTCCGCAGATATTCCATAGGACAGCCAGAAGGGATCGGGGGAGTCAAAGTATGCGGGGGCATCGCGCCAAAATGCTGTATAGTCGGCGTTGGTCCAGCCGGGCACATACATGTCCGCAGGGTCGGGAGTACCACCGTATGCCTTCAGAAAGACCGCGCCGTTTGCCACGTAATCAGGCACATGCAGCACTCTGTTCATGAAGTCCGAGGCGGTAATATAGATGCGGCCCGTGTAATAAATGTGCTGGTAAAGGTCATAATTGTAGGCATTCTGAAGGAGAGTCTCCGGGTTCTTTGTCCCGGTTGAAAAGATATCGTCTGTTTCGGAATAAGAATAAAAGAACAACTCATCCTCGATATAGTTGTTCTGTCCCAGTTCCATGGAATAGGCATAATATGGATAGAGCCAGTCGTGGATTGGCTGGTCGTTCAGAAAAGCCTCCAGAAGGTCTTCCAGATATTGCCGGTAGGCATCTGCAAAGAAGGCCATGGAGAAGAGAGTCTGGGTATCAAAGGAAAGGTCTGCTAAGCCGGACTGCATAATTTCATGCCGGCGCTGGGCCAGATATTCCGCAAGCTGCGCTTCCAAAAGGGAATATTCCCCAATGGCCGCCTCAAGCTGTGTATCCAGCTCCTCAAGCTGTGTTTCGCTGCTTCCCTCCAGCTGCGCCAGGTCCTGTTCCAGCCTTTCAGTCTGTTCCTGACGATAAGGGGTGTTCAGCCGATCCCAGGCCTGCCAGCCAAAGAAACCGCTGATCACAGTGCCTGCGGTAAAAATGAGAAACAGCAGGAAAGAAGCTATGATCCTCCTGGCACTGGGGGTGTGTCTTACGGTGACAGCCTTTACAAGAGAAAGCGGGACACCGAGTTGTCCTTTTTTCTTTTTCAATCTGCGGTCTGTTTTCCGATAGTAGGTGCCGTCCACCAACAGTCTGCCGCCAGTGACAACAATATGCTTTTTGCGGATGACCATATCCTGGATGGGGGCGGCTGCGGCGGGCGCCGTCTGGGCATCCGGCTCGGCTGCCTGGTTATCAGGCGAGGCTGTCTCGGGCTCGGCTGCCTGGTTATCAGGCTCGGCTGTCTCGGGCTCGGCTGCCTGGTTGTCAGGCTCGGCTGTCTCGGGCTCGGCTACCTGGTTGTCAGGCGCGGCTGTCTCCGATTCGGCGGGCTGGGTCTCAGGGGCAGAAGAGGGCGCGGCTGCCGCCGCAGCCGAATGATCATTTAACTGTTCAGCATCTCTTACACGGGAGCCGCAATTGGAACAGAAACATGCAGTTTCCGAAAGTTCTTTTCCGCATTTCCAGCAAAACATAATGTCACTTCACCTCACAAATTTCTATTATCAATCATTTTAACATGTATTCTGTGAATGTATCAAGATATGCGTCTGAAAGGATTGGAGAGAACACTGTATGTCCGGTAAAAAGGCAATAAAAAAGAGCGATAGACGGGACTCGAACCCGCGGTTTCCACCTTGGCAAGGTGGCGCTCTAC
>JAFLRN010000125.1 GCA_022511385.1 Acetatifactor sp. | reverse complement strand
GCAGCGTCAGAAATAAACAGATAGTTACTCATAGCCTCTCCTTTCGACATTTTTTGTAATAGAAAAGAGAATGGGTTGTTGTTCCCATTCTCTTTTGTATTGTACAGATTTCAGTTAAAAATCTGCTTTTTCTCTCCTGTGTTCCAGATTGGCAAACTTGGTGTATTCCGGCAGCCATGCCAGCTCCACGGTGCCGATGGGGCCGTTTCTCTGCTTGGCAATAATAATTTCTGAAATCCCTTTTTTGTCAGTGTCATGATTATAGTAATCATCACGGTAAATAAACATCACCACATCCGCATCCTGCTCGATGGCGCCGGATTCACGCAGATCCGAAAGCATGGGTCTGTGGTCTGGCCTCTGCTCCACGGCGCGGGACAACTGGGACAGGGCGATCACCGGCACATTGAGTTCCCTGGCAATGGCCTTTAGCGATCGGGAGATATCTGATATCTCCTGCTGCCTGGAATCACTCCTGCCGCTTCCCGTCATCAGCTGTAGATAATCTATCATGATCATGGATAAATTTTGCTCCAGCTTATACTTTCTGCATTTGGAGCGCAATTCCGCCACGGAAATGCCCGGTGTATCGTCTATGATCAAATTGGATTTTCCGATAGTACCGGCACTTTCAATCAGCCTCTCCCATTCTTGATCATTCAACTGCCCGGTCCGAAGCTTCTGGGCATCCACGCTGGACTCCAGGGAAAACATACGGTTAACCAGCTGCTCCTTACTCATCTCCAGGCTGAAGATGGCAATTGACATATTCTTTTTAAAAGCCACGTATTGGGCGATATTCAGAGCTAACGCCGTCTTGCCCATGGAAGGACGCGCTGCGATCAGGATCAGATCCGATGGCTGCATACCCGCCGTCCGATAATCCAAGTCGATGAAGCCCGTGGGAACGCCTGTGACGCTGCCCTTGTTCTTAGCCGCCGTCTCGATTCGGTCCAAAGCGTTCATGACCACCTGGCGGATGGGCACGAAATCGTCTGTGGTGCGTTTCTGTACCAGCTGGAATACTTTCTTCTCCGTGTCATCCAGTATGTACTCAAGAGACTCCTTACCCGCATAGCAAGTGTTGGCAATCTCCTCATTCAGTCGGATCAGTCTGCGCAGAGTCGCCTTCTCTGCCACAATGTTGGCATAGTACTTAATGTTGGCCGAGGTGGGTACTGCGGTAATAAGATCCCTGACAAACTCCAGGCTGCTGACCTCGGGAGGAACATCCTTCTCCCGCAGGCGGTTTTGGAGAGTCACCAGGTCCACCGGATTACCCTCATCGTTCAGCTCCACCATGGTCTCAAACAGGATACCGTACTGCCTGTTGTAAAAATCCTCCCCGGTGATCAACTCGGACGCAATGACAATGGCCTCCCGATCCATGATCATGGAACCGATGACGGACTGCTCTGCTTCCATGCTGTGAGGCAATATTCTCTTTAACACGTTTTCTTCCATAGCAGGCATGTCCAGCTACCTCTTTTATTCCCCTGTCTTTTCCGCAGCAAGCAGCCATTTTACAGGCTTGTCCTGCGTCATTTTCAACGTGCGGCTATCGCATGCTTCAAGCTTCCGTCACCTTCACAGTCAGCTTACCTGTCACCTGAGGATGCAGCTTTACGCTGACCTCGTAGGTACCAAAATTCTTCAAACTCTCTGTAAGTTGTATTTTCTTTTTGTCTATATCTAGATTGTGCTGCTCCTTATATGCCGCAGCAATCTCCTTGCTGGACACGGAACCAAAGGCTTTACCACCCTCGCCCGCCTTGATCTTTACCGTCACCTGCTTTGTCTCCAGTACCTCCGCCAGCGCCTTTGCAGCATCCAGCTGTTCCTGGGCGATCCTGCTCTCATTGGCCTTCTGGAGCTTTAAGTCATTCATGTTCTTCGGTGTGGCCTCTACCCCTATTTTCTTGGGTAAAATATAATTTCTGGCATATCCCTCGCTGGCCTCGATAACATCTCCCTTCTTGCCCAGCTTTTTCTCATCCTGTAACAAAATAATCTTCATGTTTGCTCCTATCCGCCCGCCTGAACGGGCATCTCGCCGTTTAGTTATAGTTCGTTGTTCTCCAGCATACTGTCAATGGTCCGCTTCAACACACCGATGGCTTCGATAATGCCAACGCCCTCCATCTGACAGGCTGCTGTGCTCATGTGGCCGCCGCCGCCCATGCGCTCCATGATGACCTGCACATTCACCTCATCTATGGAACGTGCGCTGATATAAATCTTGCCCTGATAATCCGTGAGCACAAAGCTTGCCTTGATCCCCCGGATATTCAAGAGCTCGTTTGCGGCCTGTGCACCTATTACCGTAGGGCTGGGCAGCTCATCAGCAGTGCATATGGAGATGGCAAAGAATTGCTTGTATATCTCCGCCTGGCTCACAGCATCCGCCCGGGCCTTATATTCCAGCGCATCCTCCCTAAACAGCTTCCTCACTCTGGTCACATCCGCGCCGTTTCTGCGCAGGAAAGCCGCCGCCTCAAAGGTGCGCACACCTGTCTTGGTCATAAAGTTGTTGGTGTCTATCATAATGCCGGAGTACATGCAGTCTGCTTCCTCCGTGTGAATCTTGATATTGTCGTATGTGTACTGGAGGATTTCCGAAACCATCTCACAGGCAGAGGACGCATAAGGTTCCACATAGGAGAGGGTAGCGTTCTCGATAGTTTCCGTACCCTGCCTGTGGTGATCCAGCACCACCACGGACTTGCAGAACCGCAAAAGCTCCGGACATTCCGTTATAGAGGGCTTATTCACATCCACCACCACCAGCACACAGTTGCTGTTTGCCGCCTCGATGGCTGTCTGATTATTGATGATCATGTCATCCTCGTACTCAGGATTGCTCCTGAACAGCTCCACCATAGGAGCAATGGCGGGCGTCACATCGTTCAGCACAATATGAGCCTTACGCCCGAGCGTCTGGGCAATTCGATATATACCCACAGCCGCGCCAAAGCTGTCCACATCCGGCATACGGTGGCCCATGACAAGCACCAGGTCCTTGCTGGTGATAATTTCCCGAAGGGCATGGGCCTTCACGCGAGCCTTCACGCGTGTGTTCCTCTCCACCTGCTGGCTCTTACCGCCATAGTAAGTGACTTTTTCAGGGGTCTTGATCACCGCCTGATCGCCACCACGACCCAACGCCAGATCGATGGCGTTGCGGGCAAACTCGTAGTTCTGGGCGGAAGTGAGACCATCCAGTCCCACACCGATACTGATCGTGACTGCCATCTCATTTCCTATGTTGACGGTTTTGACATCCTCCAGCAGTTCAAAACGGGATTCCTGTAGCTGGGAAAGAGACTTTTTCCGCAAAATGATCAGATATTTGTCCTTCTCCAGTTTCTTACAGATACCGTCAACGCTGGATATATATTTATTTACTTTTCGGTCAATCAGCGCGATCAGCAGGGAGCGCCGCACCTCCTCCACGCTTTCCAGCGCCTCCTCATAGTTATCCAGATAGATCATTCCCACAGCCAGACTTTGATCATCCACTTCCTGCAGGGCTATGTGCAGCGCCGTCTCATCGTAGAGATACATGGCGATCAGATAGCCGTCATAATCCCTGGCATCTATGATGTCACTGTTTTCCGCCATTTCCTTCAGGGAAATCTTGCGGAATTTTGCTACATATTCGTTTCCCTCGTACTGCAGCTCATACTGGGTCTCATCGACACCACTGTCATCAGGCAGCCTGTCCCGGGTAATGGCCGGGAACAGGGCAGTGATGGATTTACTGTACCCCTTGGCCTGATGCACCACTCCCTCAAAGGCCAGATTTGTCCATATCACCCTACCGCCGTCATCCAGAAGCGCATAGGGAAGATCCATTTCCCGAAGGAGCTTTCTCTGTATCTGGCCATATTCCGTGGCAAAGCTGACAAGTTCATTCATCAGGATGGGCTTGTTGTAAAAATACAGCGAAAGCGTTATGACCAAATAAAAAACGGTAAATCCTGTCAAAAGTAATCCCGCCCGCAGATCGATCATAAACATGGCGGCATCTACTACACCAAGCAGCACACCCAGATATATGCTAAATTGTATATAAGTCTTGATCCGTCCCTTTAGCTTAATTCTTTTCTTCATGTAAACCCCTGATTTCTGTAGTGCAGTTTTCCACCTACCCTCTTATTTTATCATACTTAACTACACTATGCCACAATTTAATTTGTCAAAATATGGAATTTTGCGCGATTGGTAGACGAAAAACGCCGTGCCGCGGCTTCTACCGCATGCACAGCGTCCTGTTTCTTTCGTTTCTTTTGATATCATTAATCCTGCACATAAGGCATCAGTGCAACGTGGCGCGCTCTCTTGATCGCTACAGTCAGCGCTCTCTGATGCTTTGCACAGTTGCCGGTGATGCGGCGGGGAAGGATCTTACCTCTCTCGGAAACATACCTCTTCAGCTTGTTGGTATCCTTGTAATCGATCACATTATCCTTGCCGCAGAACACGCAAACCTTTTTCCTTCTGCGGACTCCGCCCTTCTTTCTAACCGGAGCATCGGGTTTCTCTGCTTTATTGTAAGCCATTTTACTGCCTCCTA
>JAFLRN010000124.1 GCA_022511385.1 Acetatifactor sp. | reverse complement strand
AGCGACTCCAATCAAGTCCGGCAGCTCCCGTTACGAGCAAATGAAGGTGGCAGAGCCGCCGGGGAATCACCCCTGCGTCTTTGCAACAAGGGTGGAACCGCGTAACTTACGTCCCTTGCAATTTGTGTGAGTTACGAGCCGGGTGCCGAAAAATGAATAAAAGCCCCGGATGCCGTGCTTGCATGGCATCCGGGGCTTTTATTCATTTTCCGGCATGCGGCGACAGCCGCATCACCGAGCGGTTTACCGCGAGGCGGCCAGGCGTGCAGCCGCGAGGCGGTCAGGCGTGCAGCCGCGAGGTGACCAGGCGATTGATTATAAAAAATTAACATAATAGAAAGGATGAGCAATCATGAAAATTACCCTAAAAGACGGCTCTGTAAAAGAATATGCACAGAGCATGAGTGTGTATGACATTGCATTGGATATCAGTGAGGGCCTTGCCAGGGCTGCCTGCTGCGCCAAGGTAAACGGCGAGGTGGTGGATCTGCGCACTGTCATTGACAGCGATTGCGAACTTGCCATCTGCACTGCCAGCGACAAGGAGGGACTTGCCACCATCCGCCACACTGCATCCCATGTGCTGGCTGAGGCGGTGAAGAACCTGTTCCCTGATGCAAAGCTGACCATTGGTCCCAGCATAGATACGGGCTTTTACTATGACTTTGACCATGCGCCTTTCTCCCGGGAGGACCTGGACGCCCTGGAGGCGGAGATGAAGAAGATCATCAAGGCTGGGGAAAAGCTTGAAAAATTTACCCTGCCCAGGGAGGAAGCCATCAAGTTTATGGAGGAGCGGCAGGAGCCCTATAAGGTGGAGCTGATCCGCGATCTGCCTGAGGATGCGGAGATTTCCTTCTACAGACAGGGCGAGTTTGTGGATCTGTGCGCCGGGCCCCATCTGATGTGCACCAAGGGTGTAAAGGCCTTTAAGCTGACCTCTTCTTCCATGGCATACTGGAGAGGTAAGTCAGAGAATGCCATGCTTCAGAGAATATATGGCACCGCCTTCAACAAGAAGGAGGAGCTGGAGGAGTATCTTGTTTACTGGGAGAACGTAAAGAATCGCGACCACAACAAGCTGGGCCGGGAGATGGAGCTGTTCACCACCGTTGATGTCATCGGTCAGGGGCTGCCCCTTCTGATGCCCAAGGGAGCAAAGATGATCCAGACCATGCAGCGCTGGATTGAGGACGAGGAGGAGAAGCGCGGGTATCTGCGTACAAAGACCCCTCTCATGGCAAAGAGCGACCTGTACAAGATTTCCGGCCACTGGGATCATTATCTGGATGGCATGTTTGTATTGGGAGACGAGAAGAAGGACAAGGAAGTGCTGGCACTACGCCCCATGACCTGTCCCTTCCAGTACTATGTATATAAGGCAACACAGCATTCCTACCGTGATCTGCCCCTGCGCTACGGCGAGACCTCAACCCTGTTCAGGAACGAGGATTCCGGTGAGATGCACGGATTGACCCGCGTTCGTCAGTTTACCATCTCCGAGGGGCACCTGATCGTGCGGCCCGACCAGATGGTGCAGGAGTTCAAGGACTGCCTGGCCCTGGCAAAGTACTGTCTGACTGTGTTGGGCGTGGAGGAGGACGTAACCTATCACCTTTCAAAGTGGGATCCGAACAACCGGGAGAAGTATATCGGTGAGCCCGAGGTCTGGGAGGAGACGGAGCAGCATATCCGCCAGATCCTCACAGAGCTGGATATCAATTTTGTGGAGGATGTGGGAGAAGCAGCCTTTTATGGCCCTAAGGTGGATATCAATGCCCGCAATGTGTACGGCAAGGAGGACACCATGATCACCATCCAGTGGGATGCTCTGCTTGCGGAACAGTTTGATATGTATTTCATCGACCAGAACGGCGATAAGGTCCGGCCCTATATCATACACAGGACCTCCATGGGATGCTACGAGAGGACACTGGCGTGGCTCATCGAGAAATACGAGGGCAAGTTCCCCACCTGGCTCTGCCCTGAACAGGTCCGCGTGCTGCCCATCTCTGAGAAGTTCACGGACTATGCAGCAAAGGTGGAGGCGGAGCTTAAGGCAAACGGCATTTTGGCAACCACCGATAACCGCTCTGAAAAGATCGGTTTCAAGATTCGTGAGGCGCGTCTTGCAAAGCTTCCTTACATGCTGGTGGTAGGTCAGAAGGAAGAGGATGAGAATCTGGTAAGCGTGAGAAGCCGCTTCGCCGGCGACGAGGGCCAGAAGACGCTGGCGGATTTCATTGACCAGATCTGTAAGGAGATCCGCACGAAGGAGATCCGGAAGGAAGTTGTGCAGGAGGAAGCAAAATAAGAGCGATAATGGTATAACTCCCCAAAGTGAATTATATCTGCTCAGGCAGGTATGATTAAAAAAGGTATGATTAAAAAAGATACGACTAAAAAATAAGATGCAGGCTCGGACAAAACACAAATTCTTAGGAATACCTCGGTAAAAATGAGGAATACTAAAAATGACGGTTAGTTTGTCCGGGCCTGTTGTTCTCTTTGCGCTGGAAGCAGCAGGCTGGGTAACAGTGTGGAATATCCGCAGCCGGATATTTCATGCGGAAGATCATTGCCGCATATGCGGCGGAAAGAGAGGCAGATATGGCAAACTTAAAATGTGCAGTGGAGAATTGTACCTACAATGACAGGTGCCTGTGCTGCAAAGGCGATATCATGGTAGGAGGAAAGCATGCCGACGACTGTGACGGAACCTGTTGCGAGAGCTTCTACCCCCAGAGGGAGGGAGTGGATTCCTTCAAGAGCTCCGTGGTGCATCCCAGCCAGACCATCAGCATTGACTGCGAGGCCGTGAAGTGCATCTACAACACCAACTACAAATGTCACGCCGACCACGTGGACATTAAGGGCAGCGGCGCCAATGACTTTGAGCAGACGGCCTGCGCTACGTTTACGGAGAAGTAAGAAGATCAGAAGAGCGTCATGAAAAGGGCCTGTTGCAAAATGAGCTAACAATCTCCAGTTTCTGTGCAATTCAACTAAGAAGTTCTGTCATTGTAATATGACAAGAAGCTTTTTTGTTGAATGTGTTCGGAAATTGAAGAGAGTGAAGCATTTTACAACAGTCCCTTTTTATTCCTGTGATCATTTGTTGCACCGATTAGCATATTGTCTGGTAAAATGATATAAAATCTTTCTTGAAAGTATTGCGCTTTTTTTATTAATATGATACCATACAATCAAAGCATAAGATTTCTTTCGACGCTATGCGTCTATCTGTATCTCAGTAGCAATTTCTTTTGTGTCTTGAAATCCTGCTTTTAAATTCATTTATCATTCAATAAGCAGGAAAATAGGCATAATGTACTGACACGCTGCATTTCCTGCGAGAGGAGGAAATGTATGGCAGAAAAAGAACCCAGGTCTCTGCAGGATCTGAATTTGGTGGATCGTTTTCTTTTTGACGAGGTCATGGATGTGCCGGGGATGTACCAGATTGCTGTAAATATTCTTTTGGAGAACAATGCCGCACTTTTGGACAAGGTACATACAGAAAAAGAGTTTCGCGTCTCACCGAAGTTACGAGCCGTACGGCTGGACGTGGTTGGTATGGATGCGGACGGAAAAGTTTACTATACAGAGATGCAGCAAAGGAATACAGGGAATCTGCTAAAACGAAGCCGATATTACCAGAGCCAGCTGGATGTGTCATTACTTGAGCCGGGTAGTATGGATTTCAATCTTTTGAACGATTCCTGCCTGATTTTGATCGCGCCCTTTGATCTGTTCAGACGAGGACTTTACCGATATACTTTCTGTGGAGTGTGCCAAGAGTGTCCTGATTTGAAAATAGAAGATGGTGCGTTGAGAGTGTTCATTAATACCAAGGGCACAAACCGTAAGGATTTCTCACAAGAGTTTCTTGACTTTATGGATTATCTTATGATGACCACTGATGAAAATGCGGCCAAGACCTCCAGCGAGAGGGTGAAAGCAATGCATAGGGAAGTCCAAAAAATTAAAGTTTCAGAAGAAATGGGGGTTAAGTATATGCAGAGATGGGAAGAACGGGCTTATGACAGACTGGATGGAAAGGCGGAAGGAAAGGCTATAGTAAATAAGTTGATCCAGGCATTGATCCGTGACAACCGTCAGGAGGATTTATTGCGCTCCACTACAGATCAGGAATTCCAGGAAGAGCTCTTGCGGGAATATCGTATTTCGGTATGATGGATTATGGACATCGTTTGAGCAGGTGTTGGAAACAAGGGGTATATTTTTCAAAATGGTGGTTGACACAGCTGGAAAGCTGTGGTAATCTATATAAGCATGTGAAGAACACATGCCAGCAAGCAGAGTATCCACTCTCACCTTACGGCGATTGGGCCAGTAAGTGTTAATAGTTCAAAGACCAGCATCCTTGCCTTTGTTTATGACAGCAGAAAGTTTGCGGAGTGTGCTTTCCAGTGTTTAGCGGTGGGATGTGCAGTGTCGGGAAATGTCCGGCATTGTGTTGGTATGAGGATTGTTAGGTGGATAGCTGCGCTATCCACTTTTCTTATGAACGGAGGTAAACGACCATTAGCGACTTAATGATCAACGAGCAGATTAGAGACAAGGAGATTCGCCTGATTGGCGAGAACGGCGAGCAGCTGGGCATCATGTCGTCCAGAGACGCCATGAAGATGGCTGAGGAGGCAGGCCTGGATCTGGTGAAGATCGCACCGACAGCAAAGCCCCCTGTGTGTAAGATCGTAGACTACGGCAAGTACAAGTACGAGCAGGTCAGAAAAGAGAAGGAAGCGAAAAAGAAGCAGAGGATCATTGAGATCAAGGAAATCCGCCTCTCTCCCAATATTGACACCAACGACTTGAACACTAAGATAAACGCCGCTAGGAAATTCTTGAGCAAGGGTGACAAGGTGAAGGTAACATTGCGCTTCCGCGGCCGTGAAATGGCGCATATGAACACAAGTAAGCATATCCTTGACGATTTTGCCCAGAGTCTGTCCGACATCTCCGTGATCGAGAAGGCGCCCAAGGTAGAAGGCAGAAGCATGACCATGTTTTTAACTGAGAAGCGGTAAACGCGGACGTTAAAATAGAC
>JAFLRN010000123.1 GCA_022511385.1 Acetatifactor sp. | reverse complement strand
TAGACGGAGACGAAATCCACTGCCTACGCAGACTTAGGTGCGGTACTTTCGCACCTTAGTCGCAGTTGGCAGTTAGTTCGGCGTAGCGTTGCCGCGTTCGCCTGGGCATACCCACCGCACGATGCCGTCACTCGCGGAAACCTAAAAAAATTATTTCTTATTCTTATTCACAATCCTACTCTCATACTCACCAGTGGCAATGTCAATATACCGCACAAACAATGAAACCTTATTCTCCTCATTCAAACTGTTCCAGACAAGCTCCGTAAAGCTGTCAATATCTCCCCTAATCTCCACCTTCTTGGGCTCCCCCTGAAAGCTGGGAAGAGGATTTCCGTCATGCATGTAGGTATGGATAAAACGACCCTCTCCCGCCGCCGGATTATCATAGGTAAAGGTATATCGGTTACAGCAGGCAGGGTCGCCGTCATTGCTTTTCAGGATGGACATGGAAAAGTCATAAGCGCCGTTCTCCACATGCATCACCCCGGATATCCTGGGGGTATAGTTGGGGCAGTCCGGTTCAAACTCCCGGCTTCTTAGAGACTGCTCAAAGGTCGTCCCTGCCGCCATTCCCTCGTAAATTGTGTCCGTCTGGTCTCCATTTGTGACAATAGTGTCATTTCCCAACACTCTTACTGGCGCATAAATGATCAGGCTGGGATCCTCCAGCTTTGAGGGATCAAAGGCTTCCGTGCGAATTCCCTCCCCCTCCGTCACAAACACCCTGTTTCGGCTGTTAGAGCTTCTGCCCATGATAAAATAGGCGGTCACGGCATACTTTCCGTCGGCGGAACGTCCGATCACAATTCCTCTGCCGGGGTACTCGTTGTTTTTCAGTTCCTTGTCCAGTTGCAGCATTATTTTTTCCTCCTTAAAATGAGATAAGCCGCCCGTCTGCGCATCACAAGACGAGTGGTGCCCAGGCGGTCGGCTGAAAATCACACTGCACTTCCCGTGGGTGCTCCCACTTCCGCCAGTCATGCAGCAGCTTCCTTTATTTTACATGCTTTCCCCTGTTTTTGCAACATATTTCTGCTCAAAGTCACGACACCTCATGGGGCGGTCAAAATAATAGCCCTGTATGTATTTGACCTTCATATCCTTGACTACATTGTACTGGGCTGCGGTCTC
The DNA here is from genome assembly GCA_022511385.1 of Acetatifactor sp. GTDB lineage: Bacteria > Bacillota > Clostridia > Lachnospirales > Lachnospiraceae > Acetatifactor. The sequence continues at coordinate 3,960 of JAFLRN010000123.1, read as the reverse complement.
AATACCCTCCACACAGATATCAACACCCAGAGTTCCCGCCAGCTCCGACACCATCTTAATAAAGGACTGTGAATAGGCATCCTCCGCCAATCCCTGCACAAAACTCTGGTCCACTTTAATAAGGTCCAGGGGAATTTCTCTGATATGATTCAGTGAGGAATAGCCTGTACCAAAATCATCCAGGGCAATTCTCACTCCCAGCGCTTTGATTCGATTCAGTATCTCCTTCATCCGCACCATATCATTGATGGCCAGACTCTCAGTTACCTCCAGAACCAGATTCCTGGGGCGGATGCCTGTCTCCTCAATGGTACATTTTACAATATCCACAATATCCGTCTGCAGCAGCTGCACCACGGATAAATTAACGTTGACTTTGTAATCCGGATAGCCGCTCTCGTTCCACTTATGGCACTGTGTGCAGGCTTCTTTCAACACATAGTTGCCGATTGGATTGATCAGTCCCAGATACTCTGCCAGAGGGATAAACTCCGCCGGCGGAATAAATCCCAGCTTTGAACTGTTCCAGCGAACCAAAGCCTCAGCTCCCGCGCATTTTATGCCGTCCTGAACATCAATGATGGGCTGATAGTATACCTCAAATTCTTCGTATCCAGCCGCGGTGGCATCCCGCATATTCCGCTCCATATCGAGCCGTCTGCCTGAGACAGCCTGGAGTCCCTCACGGTAGTTGACCACACGGTTCTTTCCGCTCCTCTTGGCCTCAAGCAGGGCAATATCCGCCTTCTTCACCAAATCCGTCACGGATTCTCCCCCATCGGGAAAAACGACAATACCCATACTCATGGTACAGTAATAATCTGCATCCTTTAAAAACCAGGGCCGTGCAAAAATCCCTTTGATATCATCCACGATCCTGTCAACTTCCCCATACCCATCAGGCGGCACTACAATGACGAACTCGTCACCTCCCATACGATAGCAGTTATTTTCAATACCGGGAATCCTCTGAAGCGAATGAGAGATAGCTTTCAGCAGCACATCACCATACTGATGTCCCAATCCGTCATTGATATGCTTGAAGTCATCCAGATCCATGTATAGCAGTGCACCTGTCTGCCCTGATTTTCGCGCCCTATCCACCTGGCGGGCCAGATCCCGCTCACAGCACATGCGGTTGAAAAGACCTGTCAGGAAATCTGTGTAAGCCTGCTGCTCTATCTTGATCTGGTATAGCCTTTTGTCCGTAATATCATAAAGAGCATACAGCAGCGCAGGGGCTCCATCCACCCAGGCCACCTCTTTAAATGTCAGATCATACCAGCGGTTCTTTTGCGTATGATGAACCTCATATATACCGGTGTCCTGTCCAATCTCAATGCCCCGTTGCAGCAAAGGTTCAAAAGTTCCGTCCTTAAGCTCGGACCCAAAGGTTCTCTTAAACAGACTGTTGGTAAAAAGTACACTTCCCTCCTTGGCATGCTTCACATAAATGGAGCAGCCCACATTGTCCAGTACCGTCTCTAAGGCCTTGTAGGAGCTGCGCAGATGTGCCTGCTGCATTCTCCTTTTCAAAACGCTGTGAAGCACCCTGACGGCATCTTCCGCATACATGGTTTCTTCCATAGTCCAGATATGCCTTTTTCTGTGATTTAAAGACAGCACCAGACTGCCTTCGCCCTCCTTGGAAATGATGGAAATCTGGATCAATGCCTGCAGCTTCCATTCCTTTAAATATTTCCGTATACTGACATCCGTAGTGTCAGAGGAAATGCACATGGTATCCTGAGTCCGCAGATAGCGCGGTATTTTTAGCCTGCCAATTCTTTCGTAAATGGAGTGCTGTCCCTCATTCAGCCACTCACAGAGTACATCCATGGTGCCCGATTCATAGTTAAGCTGATAAAGCTGGGCAGTATCCACCTGAAGATGACTGCCAAGAAGCTCCAGCCATTTTTGAGCAAGAATTTCTACTCTTTCTTCGCTGTCCAGCATCTGAATCATCCTAGCGAGAGCTACTGTATTCTTATAGCTCCTACTCATTTCCTGCCCGGCAGCAGAGTCCATGCTAATGTCTGCAGCCTCACCGAAGCCGGTGAACTTTCCCGAAAACAAGTCACTGCTGGCATCCTGCAGCAGATCAAGGGTATTACAAAAGAACGCGGACACCGCATCCTTACCGGGCCTTATCATAAATGCCATCCAGTAAACAAGCGTTTTCCCGTTTACTCGTACCGCTACCGCAGCCACCATGTCACCATCCGCATTCAGTTCCTCTATGGCCAAGTCTTCCAGGGAATCCTCCCACACTCGCTCCAGAGCTGTGTTCACCTGAGGCAGCTTCGATAACTCCTGAATTCTCTCCACCTGTTCCCGACTTCCGGAAATCTCTGTAATCCTCTGCCCCTTGCTGTCCAAACAATAAACGCATAACCTGGTCTGTTGACAGAAATCCTGCTGAAGGCGCTGCAATTCTACGTAATCAATCACCCCTTGAGATATACTCTGCACAATTAAGCCTCCATTGTTTTCTATTCGTCCACGCTATAGTTAGGTGCCTCCTTAGTGATATGGATATCATGGGGATGACTCTCCTTCAACGAAGCCGCGGAAATCTTCACGAACTTACCGTTATCCCTCAATTCCGGGATGTTGTGGGCACCACAGTAACCCATACCGGAACGCAGGCCGCCCAACAGCTGGAATACTGTATCCTCCACATCGCCCTTGTAAGCCACGCGGCCCTCCACGCCCTCAGGCACAAGCTTCTTCGCATTTTCCTGGAAATACCGGTCCTTACTTCCATTCTCCATGGCGGAAATAGAACCCATGCCGCGGTATACCTTATATTTTCTTCCCTGGAATAATTCGTATTCTCCGGGGCTCTCCTCACAGCCTGCAAACATACTGCCCATCATGCAGACACTTCCGCCTGCGGCCAGAGCCTTTGTAATGTCGCCAGAATACTTGATACCGCCGTCAGCGATGACGGGGATATCGTACTCCTTCGCCACGCTATAGCAGTCCATGATAGCCGTGATCTGAGGAACTCCGATGCCTGCCACCACACGAGTGGTACAGATGGACCCAGGACCAATACCCACCTTCACCGCGTCCGCGCCGTTCTCGATCAGGTCCTTTGTGGCCTGGGCAGTGGCTACGTTTCCTGCTATCACCTGCAGGTCGGGATATTTCTCCTTGATCATCCGCAGGCAGTTCAGCACATTCTGGGAATGGCCGTGGGCGCTGTCCAGCACCACCACATCCACCTTTGCATCCACCAGGGCACCAACCCGGTCCAGCACGTTGGCAGTGATGCCCACACCTGCACCGCAGAGCAGTCTTCCCTGGATATCCTTTGCTGCCAGGGGATATTTAATGGTTTTCTCAATGTCCTTGATGGTAATGAGACCCTTCAGGTTGAATGCGTCGTCCACGATTGGCAGCTTCTCTTTTCTGGCAGCGGCCAGGATCTTCTTGGCTTCCTCCAGGGTAATGCCTTCATGGGCAGTAATAAGATTCTCGCTGGTCATGGACTCCTTGATCTTCTTGCTGAAGTCCGTTTCGAATTTCAGATCGCGGTTCGTGATGATTCCCACGAGCTTTCGGCCCTCCGTGATGGGGACACCGGAAATGCGGAACTTTCCCATAAGGGCATCCGCATCGCCCAGAGTATGTTCCGGAGTCAGTGAAAATGGGTCTGTGATAACGCCGTTCTCCGAGCGTTTCACCTTGTCCACCTCCTCAGCCTGCGCCTCGATGGACATGTTTTTGTGGATGATGCCGATACCGCCCTGCCTTGCCATGGCAATGGCCATGCGGTGTTCTGTGACAGTGTCCATCCCCGCGCTCATCATGGGGATGTTGAGCTTGATCTTCTTTGTCAGCCAGGTGGTCAGGTCCACCTGGTTCGGTACCACCTGCGAATACGCCGGCACCAGAAGCACGTCGTCAAAGGTAATGCCTTCACCGATAATCTGTCCCATTTTCAATCCTCCT
>JAFLRN010000122.1 GCA_022511385.1 Acetatifactor sp. | reverse complement strand
AGCCGAAATCCACTGCCTACGCAGACTTAGGTGCGGTACTTTCGCACCTTAGTCGGAGTTGGCAGTTAGTTCGGCGCAGCGTTGCCGCGTGAGCGTGGGCATACCCACCGCACGGCGCCGTCACTTGCGGAAAACCAACTTCAAACGATAATAAAACGGCAAAATTAACTTATAGAAAGGACCAACAACATGCCAAACACCATCACCAACGAAACCATAGACTACGTCGCCATCCTCGCCAAACTTGATCTCACCGCCGAAGAACGCGAACAGGCCAAAAAAGACATGGGCAGGATGTTGGACCATTTTGACAAACTAAACGAGCTTGACACCTCCGCCGTAGAACCCATGTCCCACACATTTCCATTACAGAACGTGTTCCGGGAAGATGTGGTAACAAACGGCGACGGCAGTGAAGCGACGCTGAAAAACGCCCCGGAGGAGAAGAACACCATGTTCGTAGTACCCAAAACCTTTGACTCATAAATCCACAAGAAACAGTATGGAAAAGGGAATCTTGTATGATAATGGGTAGTTTCGTCAGAAGAACAGGCCAGCGCAGCGCCTGTACCCGGAGGTAAGAAGCTGCGCAGAAACGAGGTAGTTATGGAGCTTTTATCTCTATCAGCTGTGGAGCTTGGCACAGCCATCAAAGAAGGAAGGACCACGGCCGTGGATGCCATGCAGGCCGTGCTGGATAAAATTGATCAGACAGAAGAACAGTACAACTGCTATGTGACCGTGGACAGGGAGGGCGCCCTGCGCAGGGCGGAGGCAGTACAGAAAAAAATTGAAGCCGGAGAGCTGACCGGCCCTCTGGCGGGCGTGCCCGTGGCCATCAAGGACAATCTCTGCACAGAAGGACTTCTGACCACCTGTGCGTCCAAAATCCTGGAAAACTTTATGCCAACCTTCTCCGCCGAGGCGGTCATCAATCTGGAGAAAGCCGGTGCAGTACTGATCGGCAAGACCAACATGGATGAGTTTGCCATGGGCTCCACCACGGAGACCTCCGCTTACGGCGTAACAAGGAATCCAAGGAACCCGGAGCATGTGCCCGGCGGTTCCTCCGGCGGTTCTGCGGCTGCTGTGGCGGCGGGGGAGTGTTTTTTTGCACTGGGGTCTGACACCGGCGGCTCCATCCGCCAGCCCGCCTCCTACTGCGGCGTGGTGGGTATGAAGCCGACTTATGGAACCGTGTCCCGATACGGACTGGTGGCTTACGGTTCCTCCCTGGATCAGATTGGCCCCCTGTGCAAGACCGTGGAGGACTGTGCCGTGATCCTGGAGACCATTGCCTCCCACGATAAAAAGGATTCCACTTCCATAGAGAGACAGGACACGGACTTTACGTCGGCCCTTGTAAAAGATGTAAGAGGTATGCGCATCGGCATTCCCCAGGACTATTTTATTCCGGGGCTGAATCCTGAGGTGAAAGCGGCGGTTCTTCAGGCAGCAGAGCTTCTGAAGGAAAACGGCGCTGTCGTGGAAGAATTTGACTTGAGTCTGGTGGATTACGCCATTCCCACTTACTATACCATTGCCTCCGCAGAAGCCAGCTCCAATCTGGAGCGCTTCGACGGCATCAAATACGGATATCGGGCGGAAAGCGAAGGGTTGCACCAGATGTACAAAAAGACCCGCTCCCAGGGCTTTGGACCCGAGGTAAAACGCCGTATCATGCTGGGCAGCTTTGTGTTGAGCTCCGGCTACTATGACGCTTATTATCTGAAGGCTCTGCGGGTGAAGGCCATGATCAAGAAAGCCTTCGACGACGCCTTTGCAAAGTACGACTGCATTCTGGGACCGGCCGCGCCCACCACGGCTCCTAAGCTGGGGGACAGCCTCACTGATCCCATTAAGATGTATCTGGGCGATATCTACACCATCTCCGTAAATCTGGCGGGACTTCCCGGTATCTGCGTTCCCTGCGGTGTGGACGGCAAGGGCCTTCCCATAGGACTGCAGCTCATCGGAGATTGTTTCCAGGAGAAGAAGCTGATCCAGGCTGCCTACACTTACGAGCAGCTTTCAGCCCAAAGATCTTAGCGCCGAACCTTCGGTTCCAGGCAGAAAGTGAGGAATAAATGTCTAAAGAGTATGAAACCGTCATCGGTCTGGAAGTGCATGTGGAGCTGGCCACCAGGACAAAGATTTTTTGCGGGTGTTCCACAGCTTTCGGCGGCAGCCCCAACTCCCACACCTGCCCGGTGTGCACCGGCATGCCAGGCTCCCTTCCCGTATTAAATAAAAAGGTGCTGGAGTATGCGGTGGCTGTGGGCCTGGCATCCAACTGCCAGATCACAAGGTACTGCAAGTTTGACAGAAAAAACTACTTTTACCCCGATAATCCACAGAATTACCAGATTTCCCAGCTCTACCTTCCCATCTGCAGGGACGGTTGGGTGGAGATCGACACTCCGGACGGCCCGAAGAAGATCGGCATTCATGAGATCCATATGGAGGAGGATGCTGGCAAGCTGATCCACGACGAATGGGAGGACTGTACCCTGGTGGATTACAACCGCTCCGGCGTACCCCTGATTGAAATCGTGTCCGAGCCGGATATGCGAAACGCCGACGAGGTCATCGCCTACCTGGAAAAGCTGCGGCTTATTATCCAGTATCTGGGAGCCAGCGACTGTAAGCTCCAGGAGGGCTCCATGCGGGCGGACGTGAACCTTTCCGTCCGGGAAAAGGGTACGGAGGAGTTCGGAACCCGGACTGAAATGAAAAATCTGAATTCCTTCCGGGCTATAGCCCGTGCCATAGAGGGGGAGAAAAACCGCCAGATCGACCTGCTGGAGGCCGGGGAGAGCGTCATTCAGGAGACAAGGAGATGGGATGATGCCAAAGAGGTTTCCTACGCTATGCGTTCCAAGGAGGACGCACAGGACTACCGCTACTTCCCTGATCCCGACCTGGTTCCCGTGAGTGTCAGCGACGAATTCTTAGAGGAGATTCGGGCCAGACAGCCGGAATTTCGCACGGAAAAGATGAAGCGCTACAAAGAGGAGTTTGACATTCCCGACTACGATATTGAGATCATCACCGGCTCCAAGCATATGGCGGACATTTTCGAGGCCACAGTGGCTTTGGGGAGCCAGCCTAAAAAGGTGTCAAACTGGCTTATGGTGGAGACCTTACGCCTGTTAAAGGAGAAGGAGCTGGATCCGGAGGACATTCGTTTCTCGCCGGAGAATCTGTCAAAGCTCATTGCGCTCACGGAAGAGAAGGCCATCAATTCCACGGTGGCCAAAGAGGTTTTTGAAGTCATGTTTGAGGAAGATGTGGACCCGGAAAAATATGTGGAAGAAAAGGGCCTGAAGATGGTCAGTGACGAGGGCGCCCTGCGAAGGACAGTGGAGGAGGTCATCGCCGCAAATCCTCAGTCCGTCCAGGACTACCGAAACGGTAAGGAAAAGGCCATCGGGTTCCTGGTGGGCCAGACCATGAAAGCCATGAAGGGCAAGGCTGACCCTGGCAGCGTGAACAAGCTGCTAAAGGAGCTGCTATAATTATAGATTCTTCATGACAAAATCAATAAACTTTAGTGCAGTCTCCACATTTGAGGAATTGATCACCACGGTCAGTACGATTTCCTCATCAAAGAACTGCACATTTTCCTTCAGACCCTGGCAGTCGTCCAGAAAAATCCCTACAGGAACGGGATTTTCCATGGTTTCCGGCTGTCTGGGGTCGGAGAAGACAGCTTCATAGCTCTCGCCCCTGGCATCAGCCGCCTGTATGGCATCTACTATCACCTGGTCTACATAGAAAAAGCAGGGCTCGTAAAGAGCTATCTGTTCGGGAGAGAGAATCTGACGCAGGTCATAAAATATACCCTGGTCCACATAGTATTCAATAATTTCAGGATCGGTAACGATCACATCCAGATCGCCGGCAGCGGTGTAGATGGCCAGCTTTTGAAAGGAAGTGGCAGTGACCGAATCTCTTCCGCCAATCTCAATATACATACTTGTGTCAAATGTAACTTCATAATCCGCTCTGTCAATTTCCGCATACTCTTCAAAGCGCTGGATATAGTCTTTCGTCTGGTTAGAAGTCATCGTATTCAGCAGACAAACATACAGCGCACAGTCTTTCATATTTGCCCAGTGGATGATCATGGAAACGGCGGCAGCTAAGATGGCGATCACTGCCAACGTATGCCATTTATAATAATCAAAAAAGTAGGAGATTTTTTCCTTCAGACTTTTTTGCTTTATCATATTGCGTTCCTCTTTGAACTCATCCATTACCGGCATGTAGATACCACCCTTCTGTCTTTTCTTCATACATGATACGAGTTTCTGAAAATATTGTCAATGAACCGAATTGAATCAGAATATAAAAAAAGGATAAAAAGTAAAGGTTTTGGGAAAGTTGCCTTGCAACTTGGGCAAAGATGGTATATCATAAAATTAATATATAGTGTTTTCCGGCGTAGAACGCTGTGAACGGAGGAAATCATGAGTGACACATATGTAGAATGTCTGGTAAAGGCAAAAACATCTATCTTGGGCACACTTTTCAAGTATCTGCTGATTGCGGTAGCAGCTTTCTGTTTTTTTGACGCGATGTTTATGGGGGGATTTTTATCCTTTTTTGGTATGCTGCTGGCTGCAGGGGGAGCCTATGCGGTCAATTTGTTTACGGATTTGGAATATGAGTATCTGTATCTGGACAAGGAGCTGGTGGTGGATAAGGTAATGGCAAAATCCCGAAGAAAACGGGTGGCCACATACAGTCTGGACCGAATGGAAATTCTTGCCCCCATCAAAAGCTATCATTTAGATAATTATAAGAACCGAAATGTGAAGGCAAAGGATTACAGCGTGGGTCAGGAGCTGCAGCCGGATCTTCGGTACGCCATGTTTTACGAGGGCGGTGAGAAGGTGATATTAAGTCCTTCGCCTGAAATGATCAAGGTCATGAAAAATGCGGCGCCCCGAAAAGTATTTTCCGAATAAACATTTGTTGACACAGGGTGAAAACTCTGGTAAACTCATGTGAAATATCTATAACCCCGGAAAGAGATGTTCCGGGGTTATCAGATTATTTAACTGCAAACAAATACATATAGGAGGATTGAAAATGGGACAGATTATCGGTGAAGGCATTACCTTTGACGACGTG
>JAFLRN010000121.1 GCA_022511385.1 Acetatifactor sp. | reverse complement strand
CTGCGACCTCCTGGTCCCAAACCAGGCGCTCTAGCCAAGCTGAGCCACACCCCGATACTTGGTCCGGCTACGCCCATCTGCGCGTTCCGAACACGTGCCCATTATAGCCTATTTCTGCCCATGCTGTCAAGGATTTTCGCTTCAAAGCACCCTATAATACCCTGCACAAAGCGTCATACTTAAGCCCCTACAAATACTCAATCCGAAAGCTCAGCTCACTCCTCTCCCCCAGCTCCATGACCACATAAGACGGCCTGCGCCCCTCCTGCCTTGGATAGGACAGGCTTCCCGGATTTACCGCCGTTACCTTGCCGGATCTTTCTACCGCCGGCCTATGGCTGTGGCCGTACATCACGATGTCCACTCCCCTGACCAGCGCCTCCCGCTTAATATGCTCACTGCCCATGGACACATAATAATTGTGTCCGTGGGTTACCCACACCTTGTAGGGGCCGATCTCAAGGTCCAACTCTCTGGGCAGATTGGAGAAGAAATCATTGTTGCCAAGCACTATGTACACAGGACACCCTGCGGCCTCAGTCAGAGCATATTCGCTGCCCTCCCCGTCTCCGCAGTGGATCACCATATCCGGCTTCTCCCTGTCTATCGCCTTAAAATAATTGTCATTTTTTCTATGCGTGTCACTAACGATCAAAACCTTCATTTTTTCTGAGTACCTCTTTCATTTGTTCCAGTGCTTTCCCTCTGTGGCTTACTCTGTTCTTTTCCTCCGCTGTCATCTCTGCGGTGGTCTTTCCAAAATCCGGAACGTAGAAGATGGGATCATAGCCAAAACCGCCCTCCCCCTTCTGCTCGTAGCCGATTCGGCCCTCAATGGCCGCCTGCACCTGAAATTCCCTGCCATCCGGCATGACAGCCGCAATAGCGCAGACAAAACGGGCTGTGCGTTTCTCATCCGGCACACCCTCCAGACGCCCGATCAAATTGGTATTCTTTTCCTCATAGGAAGTGTCCTCGCCCATATACCTGGCTGAGTAAATCCCCGGCTCACCGCCCAGGGCGTCTATCACCAGACCGGAATCATCCGCCAGCACAACGCAGTCGGTCTCTGTCAGAGCTGCCGCCACCGCTCTGGCCTTGATGAGCGCATTCTCCTCAAAGGTGGCTCCATCCTCTATGATATCTACAGAAATTCCTGCCTCCTTCATGGAAAGCACCTCCGCTCCCGTATCAGCCAAGATACTCCTGATCTCGCGCATCTTTCCTTCATTTCCCGTGGCAAACAAGACCCGCCTGATTCCACTCATCCGTATCCCTCTCCTTCTCTATCCTTTCTCTAGCCCTTCGTGTCCTTTATTATACTTCTTGTACTGTGCTTTCCCATTCCTGCCCACCATTCCCGGCGACTCCGTTTCCGGCGGCTCCACTCCTGCCCATATCCGGAGTAAACTACCTGGCCCCCAGCTGTTCCAGCCTTTCACAGGCTTCCCGTATCCCATTTAAAATGCCTGATGCCAGCTTTCCCTGATAGGCCTCCTGCTTAAGCAGCGCTTCCTCCTGAGGATTGGACAGATATCCCATGGACAGTTCCATAGCCGGCATGCCAATGCCGCGCAGAATGCTGTCCGCATCCGCGGGCACTAGTCCCACCGCCCGGTTACTGGAAGCGATGGTGACCTCCTTTGTCACAATATCCGCCAACTCTGTGTTTCCGAACCCGGGAATGAAATATTCCCCGTTATAATAGCCCTGAATCCCATAAGCGTCAGGATTGTTCCCATCAGTCCCGGCACCGATCCGGATATACAGATCCGCCCTGATCGCCTCTGCCAGAGCAGTACGCTCCTCAGGACTCACTTCCACATCCTCCGTTCTGGTCAGATATAACCGCACATTTGACATCTCAAAATTCCTTTGTACATACCTTGCCACCTCCAGCGCCAGCTCCTTCTCTGAAATGCCATAGCCGGTTATTCCCGCATCGCTGCCACCTCCCACGGGATCCAACACCACAAGGAAATCATACAGATCGCGAGGGTCACTGCAGGCGATGGTCAACACATTGCCCTCCATGGTGCTGCGGTATTCCAAAATATCCTCCATCTCCAGCGTCAGCAGCAAACCGGACTCCCACTCCTGACTGTGGCCCTCCAAGATACAGCTTGTATCCCCATATATCCCGTTTTGCTGATAAAAATCCACTTCCACGCCCTGGACATAAATCCAGAGTTCACGGCTCATATAGCGGTTCTCCATCACCACATTTTCTGGTTTGATACCCTTTGGCAGCGGCACGCAAAAACTGTTCGGCGTGTTATAGGTGCGCTGCAGGACCACCTTAGGGCCCTTTTCCACGTCGGCCGCCAGCCCCGCATCCACCGACAGCCCTGTATGCTCCTGGGACATATCTGCAATAACAATGGTTTTATTGGAACCAAACCACAGCATCACGGACATACAGACACCGCAAAGCGTCACCCACAGCCACATGGTAAGCCGCATATTCTCTTTCTCAACATTCGTCTCTTTTTTATTCATGTCTCACAACAGCCTTCCCCGCCCTTGGCGGCTTCGGACCAAGGAACTGATAATAGTAGGTTTTCATCATGCCATTGTATATCTTTCGGTTCTTGTCGGCCTTACGGCCGATATCCTGCTCCGCATTTTCATATGCCGTGATCAGATACATGCTCCAGGAATCCAGCGCCCTGTATCGCTCCCCGATCGTACGGTAAAGCGCTGGCATCTCCTTCTTTTCCTGAAGGCGCTCTCCATAGGGTGGGTTTGTGATCAGGAAGCCGTATTTCTTTGGATGACTGAGTTGGTCAATTCCCCTTCTTTGAAAGTGGATCAGCTTGTCCACCCCTGCCAGTTTTGCGTTCTCTCTTGCGATACTTACCATGGCATCATCGATATCATAACCCTGAATGTCAGTGTCCACGGAAAAATCCACCTGCTCTCTTGCCTCGTCCACCGTGTCATACCATGTCTTCCGTCCCACGATATGTTCCCACCGCTGTGCCGTAAAACTTCTGTCCGTTCCGGGAGCAATCCCGGCAGCCATCATGGCCGCCTCAATGGGAAAGGTGCCGCTTCCGCAAAAAGGGTCCACCAGGATCCGATCCTTATTCCAAGGTGTCAAAAGAATCAGGGCTGCTGCCAGATTTTCCGCAATGGGCGCCTTGGCAGTCAGCTTCCGGTAGCCTCTCTTGTGCAGGGATTCTCCTGTAGTATCCAGCCCCACTGTCACCTGGTCCTTCATCAGAAAAGCTCTGACGGGATAGCTCTCCCCATCCTCCTTGAACCAACTGATGCCGTATTTATCTTTCAATCGCTCCACCATAGCCTTTTTCATGATGGACTGTATATCCGAGGGGCTGAACAGTTTTGACTTGACACTGGCGGCTTTCGCAACCCAGAATCTCCCATCAACCGGTATGTATTCTTCCCAGGGCAGGGACTTTGTTCCCTGAAACAGTTCCTCAAAGGTCCCAGCAGGGAAACTGCCCACCTTGATCAGGATTCGCTCCGCAGTCCTGAGAAAAACGTTGGTACGGCACAGCGCCTCCTCGTCGCCAAAAAAGGTGACGCGGCCATCAGCCACCTCCGTGACGTCGTATCCCAGATCTGTGATCTCCCTCTTCAGAACGGCCTCCATCCCGAAATGACAGGGCGCAATCAGCTCAAATGTTCTCATAACCTCCCCCATTGCCGCCACCGGACGGCGCTCGTGCTTCATACAGTATTTCCAGTATACAATCTTTTGGGAAATATGTAAATAGGGACGCCGAGGAGATCTCCGCCCCGGCGTCCCTATGGCCAGAAACTTAGTAGTTGTTGTTCTGGTTGTTCTGGTTCTGGCTGTTGTTCTTCTGGTTCTTCTGGTTGTTCTGATTCTGGTTGTTCTGGCTCTGGCTGTTCTTGCTGTTCTCAGAGTTGTTGCTATTGTTGTACTTATTGTTGTTGTCCATGATTCCTCTTTTCCGCTGCCTCTTTGGACATTGATAGTCTGGCAGCATTTGATTCCAGGGGCTCTGCACATCTTCGCAAAACTTCAACCACCTGTTGGTTATCAGTTACATGAGGTAGTATGTCAAAAACTCACAAAAACTATGCCAAAAAAATAATGGTACTTTGGTACTATTTAAGTATTGATTTTTCCATTCAGATATACTATAATTTTAGTGTAAGCAGATATCCTTCCTGATTCTGCTTGCACCCCTTATAATATTTATACTCCCCTCATGATAAGCCATCGGATGATCCGATGGCTTATCTGTTTTTTTATTACAGGTATGCTAATTGAGCCAGTCCCGGAACAGCTTTACGACAAAGGATACCGCCAGAATGATCAGCAGCACCGGTAAAGCAATGGATATCGCATAAAACACCACTGCAATCACCAGAACAAGAATGCATGTTAAAATCAACAGCGTCAAAACACTAAACAGTCTTCCTGGCATATGTAAGTTGAAAAAACGGTTTCTCCACCCTCTTTTCGGTTCTTCATTATAACCGTCTGCATCGCGTTTCCGGTATGTATGAGTATCCCCGCTTACGTCCGCTGTCCGTCCCTTCCCACCGGAACCGCCGTGGGTCTGGACAATGGTTCTTGCAAGCAGTCTGGGATCTCCCAGCTGTGCCAGTATCTCCTCCTCGCTTCTGCCCTTGCGAACCTCGATATTGATATAATCTTCATAATATCTGACATTATCTGCAACAATTTCCGCTGAAACTCTGCCGTTTAATGCCAGCCGCAGCATCTCCAAAAATTCCTGTTTTCCCATGGCTACTTACCTCATTTTCGCTCAAACCACCATTTCTCCCAGTCACCATTTCTTCCATGGACATGCATTTTTTGTCACTGCAGCCCGCAGCTCCACATAACAGCCGCAGCTTCTGCACATGCCCTGAAACAACAGCTCGCAATCCTTACAGACTGCCAACCGCTCCTCGTAAAGAAACTGTGAGACTTTGATGTCCATGTCCAGATTTTCAATATATTCCCGCAGGGAACGAAAGTATTCCTCCTGTCCCTTCATCTCTCTGGTCAGGCATTTCTTACATATGCGCAGTTTTTCCGTCGTTTGTTCCATAGCGTTCTCCACCTATAAGTTAAAACAGCGGAAACCTCGTCATCAAAGGCTTCCGCTGTCCCCCTTCACGTGCACAAACGCACACAGTAACGTGCGTTAGAGGATTCGAACCCCCGACCTTTTGGTCCGTAGCCAAACGCTCTAT
>JAFLRN010000120.1 GCA_022511385.1 Acetatifactor sp. | reverse complement strand
CGATAACAATGTTCAAGTAACCAAATTTCATCAATCTGCATTTCAACCGCTCTGTCAACAAATTGATTTATCCAATCCAGCGTATACTCTCCACGCTCAATATGAATATGACCATCTGTCATGTTATCCCCTCCAAAACACTAGTACATGTCATTTCCATTGATTTTTACTTTAATATGTCCATAAAAATAATATGCCACAAAACTTAAGAATTTCAAAATTTGCGGCATATAAACACATAAATCATATCTGATACATCAGAATAAGGTTTTAAAATTCCTGCCCCTCTTATATAAATCCACCAAACACCTGCACCGCCAGCACAGTCATGATCCCTGCCACCACAATGGACAGACTGCTCATTGCGCCCTCTATCTCTCCAATCTCCATGGCCTTTGAAGTGCCAAGGGCGTGGGCGGCGGTACCGATGGCAAGGCCCTTGGCAATGGGCTCACGGATGCGGAACAGCTTACAGATCACCTCTGCCAGCACAGTGCCTGTGACTCCGGTGATACTGATGGCGACCACAGTCAGGGCGGGAATACCGCCCATCTTATCGGAAACGCCCATGCCGATAGCGGTGGTGATGGATTTTGGCAGGATCGTCACATACTGCTCATGGGTCAGTCCAAAGACCAGGCTCAGGAGAAAAATGCTGACCATGGCTGTCAGCACCCCGGAAGCAATACCGCCAAAAATTGCTGCAGGATGCTTCTTCAAAAGTGTCATTCGCCGATACAACGGAACTGCCAGACTCACCGTGGCAGGCGTAAGAAAATAACTTATGTACTTGGCGCCGTTTTCGTAGTTTTCGTAATCGATGTGGAATACCAGCAGTATTCCGATAATAAGGACTACAGCCACAAGCAGGGGCGTAGCAAGGGCTACCTTCACCTTCCGCTTCACAAGGACACCAACCTGGTAGCATGCAAGGGTCAAAAACATGCCGAAAAACGTGGAATCCGTCAGGATCTCATTCATGGTCTTCCTCCTTTTTCCGGGTCTTTTCGCCCCTGCGAAACAGCGCCTGGGTCACCCAGCCCGTCACTCCCATGATCAGAACCGTGGTAGAAAAGCATATGACCACAAGCGGAATCAGAATATCCTTTAGAGCGTCTATGTTGGCAATGATGCTCACCGTGGGCGGCACAAACAGAACCGGCAGAATCTCCACCAGAAAGTCAGCGGCTCCCTCCACTTTCTCAAGAGGAATCACCTTTGTGATCAGCCCCAGCAGCATTAACACCAGTCCGTACATACTGGCTGCTATGGGCAATGGGATAAGCCTCTCCATCAGCTCCGCCAGAAAGGCCACCGCCATGATTATGGTAAGCTGCTTTATAAATTTCAAAATCCTCACCAGCCTTTCCTGAAAATCCGTCTGATTCCCAATTCACTGCTTAACCACGGCCTGAATCACTTTCCAAGCCACTATCCAAATTACCGCCCGAATACTGTCAGATCCACAGTACGCATACACTCTGGCCGCATACTACAGGAAACAAAATCACATTTGATGCCGGACCACGCCGTACTCGTCGTCCAGCCGAAAATAGGGGCACTCTTTCTGATGTCCTGTCAAAAAACGGTACATCTCGTCCTCGTCCAGATTCACCAGACAGTAATAACACTCATCCTCTTCGTCGTAAATATAATTGACACACATGTCACAATTTGATGCAGCCATGTTTGACACCTCATATGATATGGTTTTGACCCATGTTACAATTTGAAATCCCCTCACAATCCGACAAGCCCGGAATTGTCAGCTTTCCTGCTCATTCCTATCTTTGTGAAGATATGCGTAAATCTCCCGTTTACCAACTCCTCGGTCCTTTGCCACCTGTTTCATAGCAGTCTTGTCGTCCAACCCCTGTCCTTCATAATATGCCATATGTTCCTCAACAGACATACTCTCCCAGGCGGAAATCTCCTCCCGGCGCTTGTCCTCCCGGCTTCTGCCCCGTATCACCAGCACATACTCCCCCTTGGGCTCCTGGACTTTATAGTATTCCAAAGCCTTGTCCAGCGTCGTAGGCATCACGGATTCAAACTTTTTTGTCAGTTCCCGGCATAATGTGACATCTCTGTCACCTAATGTTTCCCGCAGTTCTTCCAGTGTTCGTACCAGATGATGGGGCGCCTCGTACAGTATGATAGTGCGGCTCTCCTGCACCAACTCTTCCAGCACCTCTCTCTTCTCCTTTTTATCCGAAGGAAGAAATCCCTCAAAACAGAAACGCCTTGTGGGAAGTCCCGAGAGCGTCAAGGCCGTAATACAGGCCGCAGGCCCCGGCAGCGAAGTCACCGGCACACCGCTCTCCTGGCACAGCTTCACCAGCACCTCGCCCGGATCGGAGATGGCCGGCGTTCCTGCATCCGTGATCAGCGCCACGTTTTGTCCCGCCAACAGCTGCTCTATCAACTTCCTTGCCTTCTCCACCTTGTTGTATTCGTGATAGCTTGTCATAGGTGTATGAATGTCAAAATGGTTCAGCAGCCTGATGCTGTTTCGGGTGTCCTCCGCCGCGATCACATCCACCGCCCGCAAGGTCTCCACCACTCTGGGCGTCATATCCCCCAGGTTTCCGATGGGCGTTGCACACAAATATAACGTTCCCAGCATTTCTCTCCCTTCCATTCCCTTTCACTGCTCATCCGCTCTTGAAGCATACCGCAATTTGCTGTACTGCAAGTACCGCCATACTTATGTAGTAAATTGTCGTACTACAACTACATGCTTATCTTTTAGGAAGAACGACGTCCCTACGTTCTTCCATGTGAGAAGGGCTTCTCCGATGCCGTAAAATTTCTTAGTCAGTGTGCCCTTCTGCCATAAAAATTCTTTACGACTTAATATCCGTAAATTTCGTATATCTCCGGCATATAAACTCCGGGCTCCCTGTACACGATCAGGGGCTTTTCCACAGTCATCCGGGATTTTCCGCCCCGCACCGCCTCCAGCAGCACCATGTTGGGCTCCTTATCCACATAAGGGTACACAAGCTGCATCCTCTTGGGCTCCAGCTTATATTTTGTCAGTGTCACCATGATCTCCGCCAGCCGAAAGGGCCTATGTACCAGAAAGAAATGCCCCCCGGGCTTCAACAGCTTTGCGGTCTGGCGGACCACATCCTCCAGGGTGCAAAGAATCTCATGCCTGGCAATGGCCTTGGGCGCATCGGGGTTGGTGATACCGTGGTTTCCTATCATATATGGCGGATTACAGGTAATGCAATCAAAAGAAGCAGACGGAAAGAGTGAGTCTGCTTCTTTGATGTCTCCTGTTACAATATGAATCCTGTCTGACAGGTTGTTGAGCGCAACGCTCCGGGCTGCCATGTCGGCGCTCTCCGGCTGGATCTCCAGTCCCGTGAGCTGTGCGCAGTGATATCTGGCTTCCATGAGAAGGGGAATGATTCCCGTACCCGTTCCAAGATCCAGCAGCCTGTCCTCCTCCCCGGCATGAGCAAAACCTGCCAGCAATACAGCATCCATTCCAAAACAAAATCTTTCGGGGTCCTGAATGATCCGATAGCCGTTCCGCTGCAGATCGTCTATGCGTTCGTTCCCCTTAAGATTGTGTGTCATTTTGCTGTGCTTGTCCTTCCTGCCTGGGTCTTCCGTTACCCCTTCTGTGCTTGTTGCGATGATTGCGGCTTCCCTGACGATGGTCCTCTCCCCGATGCTGATCATTCTCCTGTCCTTGCTCTGTCTTGTGCTCCACATTCTCCTGGGGCTGTGAGTTATCCTGCCTTTGCTCGCGCTGGCGGTTTCGGTTCCCTTGACGTCCTTCTCCTTGCTGACCTCCCTGACGGTTCCTGCTGTTATGGCGCTGTGCGCCCGTTTCCTCCGAAAGCTCGCTCTCCTGCTCTTCCTCCTCCAGTCGCTCCAGCTCCTGCATTTCTTCCTTAGACAGCTCCATCTTTTCCTTTTTGCCATGCTTGCGGCGGAACTGAATCTGCTCTACGGGGTACTCCTTGATTTCCTTCTCGTCTCCAACATCAACCACTACCTTCACCAGCTGACGCAGCACATTCACGCTGTGGACCTCGCCCTTCAGGCCGTCCTGGGTGGTGACATAATCTCCGATATTGGGAAGCCTGCGGTTTAATTCCTCATAGGTATCCTCCTCATTCTTCAGACAGCACATGAGTCTGCCGCAGACACCGGATATCTTGGTGGGATTTAAGGAAAGGTTCTGTTCCTTCGCCATCTTGATGGACACGGGAACAAAATCTGACAGATAGCTATGGCAGCACAATGCCCTGCCGCAGATGCCGATGCCGCCCACAATCTTTGTCTCATCCCTGACGCCAATCTGGCGCAGCTCAATCCTGGTGCGGAACACCCCCGCAAGGTCTTTCACCAGCTCCCGGAAATCAATACGGCCGTCGGCTGTAAAATAAAAGAGAACCTTGTTATTGTCAAAGGTATACTCCGCATCGATCAGCTTCATCTCAAGCTCGTGCTTGCGGATCTTTTCCTGGCAGATTTTGAAGGCTTCCTTCTCCTTTATCTTGTTTTCAGCCTCCTGCTCCATATCACGCTGGTTTGCAATGCGGATCACCGGCTTCAGAGGCTGCACTACCCTGCTGTCCTCCACCTCGGAGACGCCGGACACTACTGTGCCAAACTCAATACCTCTGGCTGTTTCCACGATCACGTGATCGTCTCTTTTTATCTCAAAGTTCAAAGGGTCAAAAAAATAAATCTTGCCCGCTGTACGGAATCTTACTCCTATTACTTTTGTCATCTATACACCTCACTCTGCCGCACCGGCGGCGTATTGCGCTCTTTCCGAGCTGTTGTTTTCAGGCCTGGCCTGTTTTCATTCGCTTATGTATTTTAGCATACATTTTTCGAAAAAACCACTGTTTTATCGCAAAAGTATTTGGCAAATCGTAGCATTGGGTTTTAAGCGAAAATTGTCCATGTCAGTCCTTTTGTTTCCGCTAGTGATTATTATCATGTACATCGTTACCATGGTAGTAAAATAATTTTATTTTTCCGCGAGTGACGGCGCCGGGGGGCGGGCATGCCCTGAGCAAACACGGCAACGCTCCGGCAAACTAACTGCTAACTTCGACTAAGGCGTGAAAGAACATCACGCCTAAGTCTGCGTAAGCAGTGGATTTCGCCTCCGCTAAGGACGCCTTTGCATCGTTTGCCCAGGGCACGCCCACCCCCCGGCGCCTGTTACCAGCCATACGGTTATATTAATATGTTACGCACTACATATGGCCCTTCATATGACCGTCATTCAGTAAACAGCCCAGGCATGGCAATGTTCCTCCGGCAGAATGTTAAAAACACGTCGGCACTTGGCGAGGTACTTTCGAGCCTAG
>JAFLRN010000012.1 GCA_022511385.1 Acetatifactor sp. | reverse complement strand
CACATCAGAGCCGACCCGGGAGCTTCGGTAAAGTAATCGCACTATTAGAAAACGCTCAACCGGAATACTGCTGTCAAAAGTTGTCCGTGCATCCTGCCGACCCTTACTAAGTCCCTCTTAACAAAATGACATTATTACCGTATCCTATATCATTTGAAGCATGTTCATCTATTCATGAAACAAAATCGTAACATTCCCCATGGAACACTCAATCTCCATATTTTTATCAGCTCCGTTTTGAATATTACGCTCCCGCGCCAGGCCGCTGTAGCTATTTCTGCCCAGCGTCAGGTTGCCTGCAGCCACCTCCAACTCATAGTTGAAGTCCTGCTCCCTGCCGGTCAGCGTCAGCTCCAAATTTCCCATGGAACATTCCAGACTTGCACTCTTTTGAATGGAGCCGCTTCCCACCAGCTCGCCCATACCAATCTCAACGTCCAGCACATCCACATTCATTCCCGGAAGCTCAACCTGTCCCGCTCCCACGGAAATCCCCAGCTCTCCGACCCGTATGTTCCGACCAATGATCTGTCCGGCACCCACTTCCAGAGATACCTCTTCGGCTCTTAAATTGTCCAGAATGGTCTGTCCGGCGCCCAGCTCAAGCTCCACCTCCTCGAAAAACTGGTCTTTGGGTATCGAAAGTATAATGCGCTTTTCATTTGATCCGCCAATGTTGATCATATTGGCATTCACCGCTTTAAGATAAAGTACACCGTTTTCCACATAGCACTGAAATTTATCCGCATTTTTTGTGGTCAGATAAAAGGAATCGTCCGCTGAAACCACTGTCTCAAAAAAATATCCGCCCATTTCTATATCCAGGCTCTTAACACCGCTGCCAAGGGAATATTCTCTCACATCTCCCTGCAGGATCGTATGGCTGCCATCATAAACATCCGATACATCCAAGTCATAATGCCAGCCATCCTTCCAAAAGACTCCCCATGGGATGCCCACGTTTCCGAAGCTGACATGCAGTCTGCCCCCTGTGACGGAGTCCACCACCTGCGTTATCACTGCGCTTCCCCTCACCCTGGCTGCCATAAGAGCCAGTGCAGCTCCCAGCACCAGCATGACCACTGCCATAATGGCACATATCTTCATAAACTTTTTCATATCATCAATTCTCCTTTCCCGCAACACGCTTTTTACGGAACAGTCCAGCAATCCCCCTGCATACAGCCGGTGTGGCCACACCGCCTATGGCGACGGTCAGCATCAGTAATAGAATGCCGATACTGCCGCAGACCAAGCCCCCGCCTATAAGACCCACACCTGCCAGCGCGTCCACCGGAATGCACATGATACCCACGATGATAAGCACAAACATCACAAGAAACAGGGACAGCGACACAGCCCCAAAACTAAAGATAATTGCAAACCATGATACCAGAAGCCCGAGAAAAATGCCCATTGCACCTGCCGCAAATCCCAGAAGCACCGGGGATGCAAACACCAGAAGCACCACCAGCATCACAATTGCCCAGGCGGGCATCTCTTTTTTTCCGCTGCCAGACTGTTCCGCCTGAACCTGACCTCTGGCACTGTCTCTAGCTTTGTCATACTCCACCAACGCCCGGTCGGAAGCCCTGGCGCGGGGTGCGTCGTTTTCCTGCAGATCCCGCTTGATGTTTTCCGCTACCCGGGCTGGATTCCCTAACGCCTCGATAACATCCTTCTCATTCTCCGCGCCGGCATCATCAAAATAATCATTATAATACTGCAATGCCTCCTCCCTCTCTGTAGGAGACACATCCTGGAGCAGTTTTTCCAGCTGGCTCATAAAATCAATTCTGTTCATTTCACTTTTCCCCGCACTCTGTGCTATCCTTTCCCCTGTTAGTCTCGGACGACAGGTTGATCCTGCCCTCAAACAGCCCTGTGATCTTGTCTGAATACTGCCGCCATTCGCTCTCATATAGCTGAAGCTGCGCCCATCCCCTGCTTGTTACCTTATAATACCGGCGGTTGCGGCCTGCGCATTCCATGTCATAGACCTCCAGACACTCATCTTTCTGCAGCCTGCGCAGCACGGGATACAGCGTGGACTCTGACAGCTCTATGACCTGCCGGACCTCCTGGGTGATCTTGTATCCGTAGGTCCCCTCCGGTTCCTTGGATACAACGGCGAGGACAATGGCATCCAGAAGGGCTGCACCTGCATTAAAAATCATTTATTGGTCCTCCTGTTCATGCAATATTATACGCCGTATAATATCACTTGCTGTGCATATTATACGGCGTATAGCATGGTGTGTCAATAGGTGTTTTAAATTTGTGTAGGTAATATTTTTTATTTTTGCAAGTGACGCCCAGCCCCGGCAATGTCCCCTCGGCAGACACGCTCCCACTTGAAAAACACGTAGCGGCACTAAGCTCGAAAGTACCTCGCCAAGTGCCGACGTGTTTTTAACAGTCTGCCGAGGGGACATTGCCGGGGCTGGGCTGTATTGCTCAAGAATGTGAATTGTAACTTCACTGCAAGCATCAGGCACCGCACGGCGGGTATGCTCTAAGCAACCCATCAAAAGATGCTCTTAGCGTAGGCAGTTAGTTTACCAGAGCGTTACCTTGGTTGCTTGAGCATACCCGCCGTGCGGTGCCGTCACTTGTGGAAAACTGATTTTTTATTACCTTTCCATCTTCCAGAAATAAGCGCTATAAGCCGGCAGCGTGGAGCCGCCGCCGAAATCATGTTTCTCCCCGGTGATCAGATCTACGGCTGTACCGCAGCCTGCGTCGAAGTGGGCCACATAGTCCTCTCCATCCGCATTGATGGCCACCAGTACCCGTTCTCCGTCCGTCTTTCTCTCAAAAATACACTGCTTATTGGTCAGCACCACGGAGCGGAAAGCGCCGTAATTCAAGGCCTCCGACTGCTTCTTGGCCTGGGCCAGCTTGCTGATCCACTGGCATAGTTCATTCCACACAGGCGCCTCAAAGCTGGGCCGCAGAGCGGGGTCTCCCTGCCGTTTCTCCGCCTTCTCGCCCCACTCGCTTCCATAATAAACGCAAGGGATGCCGGGCATGCCGAATGCCAGTGCGTAGATCAGCGGCAGGTGCTTCTCATTGGTGAGAATGCTTGCCACCCTGGTCACATCGTGGTTATCCACAAAGGATAATAGGTGCTTTCCTTTGTACAATGTCCAGTTCTCCGGTCCAAACTGACGCATGAGAGAATGGATGATCTCAAACATGTTCATACTGTTGAAGCTGCTGTACAAGCCCTTGTAGCATTCATAGTTGGTGGCGGAGTGAAGCATCTGGTCGTTCATCAGCCTGTTGTAATCCCCGTGAAGCATCTCGCCCACCAGGAAGAAATCCTCTTTCAGGACCTGGGTAAAGCTGTGCAGCCTGCGCAAAAAATTCTCATCAAGGCAATAGGCCACATCCAGCCGCAGGCCGTCAATGTCGAATTCTTCCACCCAGCCTTTCACACTCTCCAAAAGGTGATTGATCACATCTTCATTATGTAGATTCAGCTTTACAAGATCGTAATTGCCCTCCCAGCCCTCGTACCAGAGGCCATCATTGTAGTTGGAATTGCCGCCGAAGTCAATGCGGTGGAACCAGCTCACATAAGGAGAACTCTCCCGGTTCCTGATGACATCCTGGAAGGGACCGAAGCCTCTGCCCACATGGTTGAACACACCATCAAGCACTACCCTTATGCCTTTTTCATGCAGAGCGTCACAGACCTGCTTAAAGTCTTCGTTGGTGCCCAGACGCACATCCAGTCTGCGGTAGTCCCGAGTATTATAGCCATGGGTATCCGACTCAAACAGTGGCGAGAAATAGACAGCGTTCACGCCTAAGCTCACCATATGAGGAATCCAGTCCAATACCTTCAGGATCCGATGCTCCAAAACTCCGTCATTCTCAAAGGGTGCCCCGCAAAAGCCCAGGGGATAGATCTGGTAAAACACACTCTCATAAGCCCACATATGATTCATTCCTCTCTTTCTGCCGCCTCAGGCGGACTTGTTATGTCACTCATACTATATAAAAACTACTATATATGCCATGTGTTATGCACGCCGTATACCATATCTATGATTGACTGACCCAGTACTATGCAACTTAACTTGCAAAATGGAAAGCGTAGCTGTATCCGGATACCAATGTCGTTTTCTTTCTGTTTTTTACCTTTTTTCAACAAATCCACAAAGTTATCCACATATACACACCTGTCATTTTACCATTAATCCCATGTCATTTCCACAATTTTCGACGTCATTTTATGCAAAATTACAGCCAGGAGTCCCAAAAACGTTCCACCCGTTTTGAAATTGTGTCCACGGTCACGGTCTCAAAAGCCGCCCACTCCCTGGGAAACAGCTTCTGGTAAGAAAACTGCAGAAAACGCTCGTCCAGCAGGGCCACAATGCCCACATCCTCCACTGTTCGGATCACGCGGCCCGCAGCCTGCAATACCTTGTTCAACCCTGGATACCGATAGGAATAGTCAAAGCCGCTCTCTCCCGTACGGTCAAAATAGTCTTTCAGAAGCTCCCGCTCAAAGCATACCTGGGGAAGGCCTGTACCCACGATGATAGCCCCGATCAGACTGTCGTTCTTCAGGTCTATCCCTTCCCCAAAAACACCGCCCAGCACACAGAAGCCTATGAGAATACGGTCCTCTTCCTCGATTTCCATGGCGATTTCCGCCTGAAGATCCAGTTCACTGTCTCCCCGAAATCTGGCCAGGAAGTCCTCCCTGTCGGCCTCACTCATGTACTCACTCTGAATGATACACTCCCTGTCCTCCCCGGCGTAGCGCTCCATGTACTTGCCATAAATAATGCGCAGGAAAGCATAAGAGGGGCAGAACACCATATAGTTTCCATGGCGGTTTTTCACGATCTCGTCGATATATCGGGCAATATTGTCATACTCCTCCTCCGAGCGCCGGGTGTACTTGCTGGTCACATCGTTTGCAATAAACAGTGCTTTGCGCTCCGGCTGGAACACCGACCGGGCATACACCTCATAGTCCTCCGGATCCCCTCCCAGAAGCTTTTTATAATATTGGATGGGCAAAAGGGTGGCGGAAAACAAGATCGTGCTCCGTCCCCGCAGCATACAATTCTTCAGATTCTCCCGTGGATTCACGCAAAACAGCTTCAACAGGAAGGTTCCATCATCTCCCATCTGCGTGTACTTTACATAATTTTCGTCCAACAGCTCATAAATCTCCAGAAAATGGCTGACCTCAAAGAAAAAGTCCAGCAGCAGTTCTCTCGCCGGCAGCTGTTCTTCCTCCTGCTCGGAGAGATAGTCATCCAGGGTGGAGTGGAACCGCATCAAAGCCTGTACAAAAGGATCGATATCCTCCACCAGACAGGAACCGTCACATTCCCGTTTCATAGCCAGCAGCTCCTTGTTGCACCTTTCCAGATGATAAACCAGTTTGTCCGCATAGCCCTGTCTGACCAGGACGCTTCTGCCACTGCGGCGTCTGCCGATCGGGGATATATCTCCGCTCTCTTCATGAAGCTCTTCCGGCAGCACATTCGGTTTGTCTGACATATCCGTCAAAGACTGTGTCATATCCAATGTCAGCTGCCCGTCTATGTCCGATGTTTTCTTACTTTTTCCCATTTCTGACGCAACTGTCTGTTTTAATTCCTTCAATAACTCAAGGAACTGTTCCTTCCACAGGGAAGCACTATACATCTCCCTGCCTCGCTCTAAGAGATTGTGAGCCTCGTCAATGAGAAAAAGATAGCTGCCCCCGGCCCCATCTCCGAAAAATCGTTTCAGATATACATGGGGATCAAAGAGATAGTTGTAATCACAGATCACTGCGTCAGCATACAGACTCATATCAAGACATAATTCAAAAGGGCATACCCGATACTGCTCCGCATAAATCTCAATCTGTTCCCTGCTAAAGCTTTCCTGGCTGGTGAGCAGATCAAACATGGCATCGTTGATTCTGTCATAATGTCCTTTGGCATAGGGACAGGATTCAGGGTTACATTCTGTCTGCTCCATAAAGCAGATTTTTTCCTTGGCGGTCAAAATGACACTCTTCAAATGAAGCCCATTCTGTCGCAGAATCGTCAGAGTGTCCTCCGCCACCGTACGGGTAATGGTCTTGGCTGTCAAATAAAAGAGCTTTTCTCCCATCCCCTTTCCCATGGCCTGTATTGCCGGGTATACCGTAGAAATGGTCTTACCCACACCGGTGGGTGCCTCCAGAAAAAGCTTCCTGCCATGATAGATGGTCCTGTAAACGTCTGCAACGAGTTCTCTCTGACCCTCCCGGTAGGGAAATGGAAATGCCAGACCCTCTATAGAGCTCTGTCTCGTCCTACGCCATTCCCAGGAATAATCCGACCACCGACGGTAAGCGCTGATCAGATCCTGAAACCATCTCTCCAGTTCGGGAATCGTATAGTCCTCGTAAAAATAGCGCAGTTCCTCCGTAGGGATATTGCAGTAGGTCAAGCGCACCTGTATCTCTTTTAGCTCCTTCTTAAGACTGTAAATATAGGCATAGCATTTTGCCTGGGCAAGATGCAGCGGCATGGGCGCTTTCATTCTGTTTAAATCCCGGTAGGTCCCCTTGATCTCGTCAATGATCACTTTCCCGTCCTGATGAATGATCCCGTCCGCTCTGCCCTCTACGATCAGCACATATCTCTCTGTGGAATGGGTATATTTTAAGGATACTTCCGCCTGGTACTCCGCTCCCATTCTCCGCTGGATCATGCGGTGGATCCTGCCTCCCTCCTGCATGGCGTTGTCCGGCGAAACTTGAATTCTATTATCAATATCGCCATGGCGCAGAATAAATTCCACAAGGTTTCTGACGGAGATGCGAATTTCCTCTGTGGAAAGCTCCTGAACGGCCGCTTCGTTCTCTCCCTGCGTTGGGTCGTATGCAATTACTTTCTGTTCTTCCTGAAACTCCGCCATATTCCCTCTCATCCCACGGAATGCTGCTTGTATAGTTCCGCACTCCTGATCATATCACAAGCCCAGCTTGTGATCCACATTCGCCGCTCGCTCTGAACATGAAAGCACAAAACTCCCTATGAAAGATAGAAGCCTACCTCTCACGGGGAGTCATTGATTACCGCACAGGCCTTTTTCGAAGGCCTTTTTCGATGCGTTCTGTGCTCTGCAGGAACCTTTACTAGCTGGCAAGGGAAAGCTTTTGCAAAAGCTCCTCCAGCTCCGCACTATAGCCCTCGTAGGACACAGTGAGCGGGCTCCTGAAATCCAGTCCATACACACCTAAGAACGACTTGGCATCCACTACATACCTGTTATAGGAAATGTCAATGTCGAAATCGCAACGGGATGTTACCTCCACAAAGTGCTGGACCTCATCTGGTGTCAACTGAATCGTCTTTACCATTTCCAACCTTCCTTTCTTGAATCATTTGGTATACGGGTGACATTTTCTGTTCTATAATTTACAATTATATGCAAATTATGCGAAAAGTAAATTGTTTTCCTAAACAAAAATGCTAGTACTTTTTGCCCTTTTTTAGGGCAATTTTTACATACCCAATGATTCTAGAACTCCATCATATACTCCCGGAAACGTAAAGGCAGCAGATTCCGCTGCAGCTGCAGATTGCGCCGCTCCCGGATGGCAATGGACCGGCAGAACTGTCGAAACAGCTCCTGATATTGCTCTTCCTCCTCCGATAGATGCAGTACAGGTGCAGCCGCTTCCTCCCCTTGGAGCAGATACCACTGCCTGCCCGCCGGATGAATTCCAAACAAATTCCTTTTATCGTCGTACAGCACAAAATTTTCCTGAGGGAGCCTGTCAGAAAAGTGGGGCATCAAAAAGGTCAGCACATTATTCTTTGGCCCAATGGCGGAATAGAGCACCTTGTTCTCCAACTCCTGAAACCTGACAAAGCCCTGGAGATGGCAGATCTCACGGCTGGCTCCTCTCGCCAGGGAAAAGGCCCTGTGCACATTGTCCTCCGACAAATTGTCAAAAAGATGGCCGGGCCTGCTGTCCCGCTTCAGGCCGTCCACCACCGTCCGATACACTGCCTGGGCCTTCTCAGGATCTTCTGCAGCCAGCGCCATACATAGAGAGAGATAGTCATCCTCCCCAAACCGTCTCTGCAGCGTGTTGATCACCTTGAGTGTCCGCTGTCTGTCCGGCTTCACCTCCACATACTCCGCAAAGAGCATGGGCTCATCCGTCAGACTAAAAAACGTGTCTTTATGGTCGCGCTTCTCCTCATAGGCTCTGTAAATTCCAGTGAAAACACCTTCAAGGGAATCCTCGCAGACATACACGATCATCCTGTACCTCCGTCCTGCTTAAGTAATATCCAGTCATTCCTTATCCTATCCGCACCTACTCGTCTGCTCACAGCTGCCCCACCGCACTTTGCAGCTGCTCTGCGGCACTTACAGTCCGGTCAAAGCTGCCATCATCAAACAGTGACATCTGCCTGTAGGTCATACCGTCGCTGCCGAACTGTACCCTGTCCCGGACATTCGTCAGATTTCTCACAATGTAATCCTCCTCCAGCTTCACAGGATACATCATCTTACCGCTGCAGGTGATAAAATACAGCGCCCGCTTCAACACCACTCCAATCTTTTTCAAATCATGGAAAGTGAGATTTGCACTTCGTCTGGCGGCCACGATCCTCTGGGCACTCTTCACACCGATTCCCGGTACCCGCAGCAGCACCTCCAGGGGCGCACGGTTGATCTCCACCGGAAAATGCTCCAGATTGCGCACCGCCCAATCCTCCTTGGGATCCAGCATCACGTTAAAGAAAGGTCTTTTCTCATCCAGAAGCTCCGACGCCCGGAAACCGTAAAAACGCAACAGCCAATCCGCCTGATACAGCCTGTGCTCCCTAAGGAGCGGCGGCCCTCCGGTCAGGGCGGGCAGGTCCTTATCGCCTGTCACGTTCACAAAGGCAGAGTAAAACACCCGTTTCAGATCAAACTTCTGGTAAAGATTCTCTGCCACATTGATAATCTGCCAGTCACTCTCCGGTGTGGCACCGATGATCATCTGGGTGGCCTGGCCGCCTCCCACAAACTTTGGCGCATTGCGGTAGAGCACCAGGTCGTTTTTGTTGTTCTGGATGCCGGTCTGGATCTGGCGCATGGGCGTCAGTATATTCTTACGGTGCTTGTTTGGCGCCAGGACCCGCAGACCCTCGGCAGTGGGCAGCTCCAGATTGACGCTCATCCTGTCCACTAAAAACCCGGTACGCTGGATCTGCTCCGGATCCGCGCCGGGTATAGCCTTCACGTGAACATATCCGTTGAAACGGTATTTGTTCCTCAGCAGCCAGATAGTTCTAAAGATCAGTTCCATGGTAAAAGAGGGATTCCCGATAATTCCGGAGCTCAAAAACAGGCCTTCTATATAATTTCTGCGATAGAACTCCATGGTCAATGTACATATCTCCTCAGGAGAAAAGGTGGCCCGTGGAACATCGTTTGAGCACCGGTTCTGACAATATTTACAATCATAGATACACTCATTGGTCATCAGGATCTTCAGCAGCGAAATGCATCTCCCATCGCTGCTGAAGCTGTGACAGATACCTGCAGCCACGCAGTTTCCGATGCTTTGGCCGTTGCCCTTGCGTTCCACGCCGCTGGAGGTACAGGCCACGTCGTACTTTGCCGCATCCGTCAGTATTTTCAGTTTATCCGTCAAAGACTGCTCCCCGCCTGCAGACAGATACAGCATGCTTAAACCTCCTTCTCCATCTCCGCAAATACGCTGTGCCGTCAAGTTACTACGAAATTAATCTTTTCTCACATTACCTCTTTTCTCACGTATTCGCGAAAAAGAACGTCTGTTCTATTTTAGGATAGCACACACGTTCTTTTTTTGCAAGCATCTTATTTATCTTATTTTACTTTCTCTCATCCAGATACAGCTGCACCCGGTTATCCAGCTTACGGGCCGCCTCCTCCGCGCTTACCGTACCGGAAAAATAAGGCTCCAATTCCTCGCTCACCATACTTATGATTCCCGAGACTCTCCCATCATGCGGATGGGCCTGATCTATCATCCATCGGAAAGTTTTTATGTCCTCGTCGGTCAGTTCCTTTATCTCATAACTGATCCCATCATTATGGAAAACAACGGATGACCCCGCATGCCTCGACAACATACTGAGACTGGTGGCAATATAGGTATCCAGGGCTCCCAAATTTACCGGAATACTTATACTGCTCATATCCTTCTCATCAGACTTCGCCACAAGCCTCTTCTGCTCATTCTCCGATATCAGAAAACGAAGAAACTCCTTCGCGCCTTCCTCACACTGAGTTGATGCGTTCAAATATAGATTAAATGTATAAACATAGATTCCATTCCCCTCTGTTCGCGGATACCCCAACATGGAAGGCTCTCCGTCAAAGCAGGCCTTCAGATAATTTGCGTTTTTAAGCAGATCGCCGGACAATGTCACTGCCAGAAGTTCGCCCGATGCAAGCATTTCCGCATTCTTTTCTCCGTAGCTCATTCCCCCGGATTCCCTGTCATCGGAATATTCCTTTGCGAATTTTAAAAACTCGATAAAGGGCTCCTCATCCAGATGACTCTCCCCTTTCTCCCAATCGATAAAGGCGGTATTTCCAACGTCATACAACCCGTAATTTCTCACAATGAAAAAGCCGCGAAGACCTTTGTGTAATATCTTTGTATCGGAGGCTCTGACTGCCTCCATCAGCTCAGACAGCGTCCATGACTCGCGCCCGGCCGAAAAGCCTTGGGAGTATACCGCACCGTCAAGCGAGTTACAATTATAGGGAATTCCATACAGCCTCCCGTCTACCGTCCCCCTCTGAAACGCCGCCTGAAAATACTGCTGTCCGGATTCAGGCACGTCGTCAACGCAGCCCAGGATCCCTTTCGCCACATAGGACTCCAGCATGTCATCCGGCACAAAAGCGGAATCCAGAATATCCGGACCTTCCCCCGTGCTGAGTAACATCTGTACCTTTGTGCGCATTTCCTCCCGCGCACTTACGCCGTCATACAGACTGTCGGAATCCAACAACACGCTTAATGTCACATGGTATTTGTCACTCTGTCTGTTAAAATGAGTAACAGCCCGCTGCAGATCCCTGTCCTCAATCATCAAGGCAAGAATGACCTCTTCCTTAGCCGTCTGTATTTCCTCTCCCTCCTGCAGCCAGAGAATGCAGCTCTCTCCGTCCACATTTACAAAGATCCGCAGACTCCCGTCCTCTTCCGCCTCCATGGCATAAAGCTCCGTGATGATATAATCCCGCGGCTGAAACCGGAGAAGCATTTCCGACTGGCCGTCATACTTCCAGATCTCCTGGGAATTTGCCAGATAAATGCTTCCTTCACCGTCAATGGCAGCAGCAAATCCTTGCCAGTCATCAGGATTGAATGTATCTGAGTTAAAATCTGACAGCAGCGATACTCCTTCCTCCACTGTCCAGGCGCCGGGTTTCCCGTCCGTTATGCCAAACCAGCATGCTGTCTCCCTCTGGGGATTCCAGGTCATCCCTTTGACCGTCTGGATATGATCGGGCAGGGAGACCAGCTCTTTTGTCAGGAAATTCTCTGTAATCATCAGCATACTCCCGCACCGGTCTCCGTAAAAGCAGACGCTGCCCATTCCTCCGCTCCAAAGCTTGCGCATATCCGCAATTTCATCCGTGAATTCCGTCAGCTCCTGCAGAACGGTAAACCCGTCCCGATCATACCGTCCAAGGTAAACCTCAGTGGGCTGCCATGGCTTCACAGTGAAGTAGACCGCACCGTCTGATTCACCGATCACCTGATCCACAAACCAGGACTTGAAACTTCCCTCCACCTGAATGGTTACAGGCTCTGTGACATCAACTGTGATCCATTCGTCATAGGGCGGCTTTAGCTGCTGCAGAAATGCCTTCTCCATGGCATTGGAGGAATTCACGACATAAGCCACCCTCCAAATCACACCGTCCAGCATTCTCAAGTCGTTCTGACTTATTACCCATTCGGACTCCAGTTCCCGGAACAGCGGCTCATCCGGGTTCGGAATGACTTTCTCCCGGATCAGATATTTTCCAGCATCATACTGCTCTCCCCACTCAATGGAATCCCCGGCAAAAGGAACATCCCCATCATCATTTTGCATTTGCTCCTGGGGCTTTCCCCCACAGGATGACAAAAATACAGCAATCATAACGAGCCACACATAAATTTTTCGCATAATCCTCTCCTTCATCACAATACAGACCAGCAGGCCACAAATCCTCGGAATCACTGTAAATCCACGAAAACACTGCTATGTTAAAAAAATACCACTAAATTGCTTCATAATCCATTAAGAACACATTAACTTTGTTTAAGATTCCTTTAAAACAAAACATTGTAAAGCTACATTTCCGAACCATATTTACCATTCCCCTGATATGAGCAAAATAAGAAAAATCTATTGCTTTTTTTGCAAAAAAGCGGTTAAATGATAGAGACGGCTGCATAAGCTGTGAAGACACCATTTCAAAAGCAAAGAAAGCAGGAAATGAAAACCATGACAAACTTCACAATACCTGAAAACTACACCTCCAGCCTGAACCTCTACGAGACCCAGGTTGCTATCAAGACGGTGAAGGACTTCTTCCAGAACCTTCTGGCGGAACGACTGAATCTGCTGCGGGTGTCCGCCCCTCTCTTTGTGGATCCCAAATCCGGACTAAACGACAACCTAAACGGCGTGGAGCGCCCCGTTGCCTTCGATATCAAATATCAGGACAGCAGGGAAGGCGAGATTGTCCACTCCCTGGCAAAATGGAAACGCTACGCTCTGAAAAAATACGGTTTTTCCGCGGGCGAGGGCCTTTATACGGACATGAGTGCCATCCGTCGTGATGAGATCACAGACAATATTCACTCCATCTATGTGGATCAGTGGGATTGGGAAAAAATCATCACCAGGGAAGAGCGTACAATTGATACCTTAAAAGATGTGGTCCGCACAGTTTACAAGGTGCTGCGCAAGACGGAAAAATATCTTGCCATTCAGTATGATTACATAGAAGAGATACTTCCACATGACATTTTCTTCATTACAACAAGTGAACTGGAAGAAATGTTCCCCAATTACACCCCAAAGGAACGGGAATACTATATTGCAAAGGCAAAGGGTGCTGTCTGTGTCATGCAGATTGGCGATAAGCTGGGAGACGGCAAGCCCCACGACGGCCGGGCGCCCGACTACGACGATTGGGCGCTGAATGCAGATATCATCATCTACTATCCCGTTTTGGATATTGCGCTGGAGCTGTCCAGTATGGGAATCCGGGTGGACAAAAAGGCTTTGGAAGAGCAGCTTGAGAAGGCAGGCTGCCCGGAGCGTGCTGAGCTTCCTTTCCACAAGGCGGTGCTGGCAGAGGAACTTCCTTTCACCATCGGCGGAGGTATTGGCCAGTCCCGTATCTGCATGTTCTTTTTGCGGAAAGCTCATATCGGAGAAGTACAGTGCTCTCTCTGGCCCGAAGAGGTCATAGCAGAGGCTGAAAAAAAAGGCCTGCAGCTGTTATAGGCTGCGGGCTATAAATAACAATTAGAAAAAGGAGATTATAATGGAAAAACGACATTACTTATTAGAGTATCTTTGGCTGTGGTTTAAAACCTTTATTTTATATGCCCTGGGCGGAGTTCTCATAGGTGGATTGGTTAACAATGGCGCCTTTGACCCTCAGATTGGCTTCTTTGTGGCCATGATCGTATTTGGCTTTACCTTCTTCGACAAGGTGGTACCTTTTAATCTGTTCGGAAATTCCGATGCAGTATTTGTCTTCTGGCTAATAAAGATTTTCCTTTCCTGTTTACTTGGCGTAGTTGCCTTTCCCATTGTCAATATCTATTACATCATCCATATCATAAAGGATCTGGTCAATATGTCCAAAGGAAAAAAGGGCGAATAGCCCTTTTTTTGTAGAGTAGTAACGTTTATTCTTATATGCAGCATCATCGGAAAACGGTAAACTTCCCATTGCTGAAATCCCACTCGTAGCCTTGCTGTTTCATGAATTCTAACAGAAGCGGCCACTTCCTGTCCTGAGTAATCTTACTGATATGTTCTTCACCTAACCCCAACAAATCCTTCAGGGCACTTTCGCCGCCGGCAAGATAAGTAATATACTCTCTCTCTATGATAATAACAGGCCTATACTCCGGATCCCGCTTACAGGCTTCCGCCGTCTCCTCCAGGTCCAGCGCCATCTGCTCCACACTGTAGGAATCCAGGTCACTCCAAGGGTTGAACGCAGAGGGCATCTGAAGATAATAGGACAGAGACGGTATCCACCCATAAAGGATGATATCCTTGCCTTCCAGTTCCTCATCCTCTATATACTGACCAAGCTCTGTCATCCACCGGGCCTTGTCCTCACTCATCCGAACGCCCTGGAGCACCGGCACATTCTCCACATAGCTGTTCGCATTCTGAACACCTGTGCCCTCTGCAAACACAAACACCGCACCGAAAAGAAAAAACTGAAAAAAGCACATAGCCAAAAAAGCTGTCAGCACGCACTTGACAGGAAAAGCAGAAAGCCGGATCTTCCAGATACGCCGCTCCCCCACATTCCGTATAAAGTTCCAGCACTGCCACAAAGTATAGGGTCCTGCCAGGAACAGATTATTCAGACTGGGGTAAACACCGTTATTGCTGCCGATAGAGGTCAGAAGCACCACCAGCAGCACCATCCCGCTGACAAGCTTCTCCTCCCGGGGACAATGCGGATGGAAAATGCGTACCAGCGCAATGAACATAGTCAGCATCAAAAACAGAATACCCGGCCGCAGCATGGAATCGTAACTATAAAATAAGAAAGAAGCAAAACTGAAGACCCCGTTAACCGCATCGCCTCGGGAAAACAGTTGGGTCAGATGACCGCGGTAAAACCACCCCAGCGTGACAGCGCCGATCATAACGCCCAGTACACTGGATCCAAACCGGAACGCCCTGTTGCTAACCCGAATTACCTTGGAACCGGATAGTCTTTCCTCCAGCCATCCCGTCACCACAAACAGAAGCAACCCTGCTGCTATGATCGCAGCAATGCGTCCTACCCAGTAGAGATATTCCACGTAAATCATTACCATTCCCAAAACCATAGATGTCGGCTTATAATCCGTGGCAGTATCCGTCATGGAAAAGAGCCGCTGAATCCCTTCCACATAAGAACCGAATCCGTAGCGCATATGGATATACAAAAACAACACTGTAAGCGCCGCTAAATATCCCAGCAGACACCACAGAGTATGTCGTCCCAGTCTGGCCCAGAGGTCCCCTGCCTTATCCCTGTCCTGAATACCTGCCTTTTTTGTCTCCCGCCACAAAATCACATCATAAGCCCATACTGCCAGGATCAGTGCCGCTTCCGGCAGATTGGAAAACCGCACCAGCACGTTGAGGCCTAAGCATACACCTGCCCCGAAAAGGCACCACTTTTTCTCCTTTGTCAGACCATGATACAGCATAATCAGGCAGATCAGGACAAATACATAGGTCAGGTAATTGTACAAAAGCGCCGTAGGGCACCAGCAGAGGCTCACTGCCAGAAATTCCCCCAGAAAAGCCACCCACACCGGCATTTTGAGTACCCGTGTACAGAAAAAGAACCCTGTCAGCGCAAGCAGGCTCACCAAGAGTCCCGTGTAGAGATTCATCCCCCACAGGGTTCCAGCGTTTGGCAATCCTGAAAAAAAATGCCCTACTACATTAGCCAGATATGTGGAAAACAGCCACATTGGATCCATGTGATCCGTGCCCATATACTGAAAATTGGCATAGTTATAGCCCGTATCCCACAGATCCAGGCCCCAGTTGATATGACGCAGGGGATAAAAGGCCAACACCACTACAAAAAGATTCTCCAGAATATTTTGAATCCTGCTGTCAGACTGCGTTGATGCTTTGCCCTGACCGGTCTTTTCTGTTTTTATTTGTAATCTGTTTCCCATATATTCTCCACTTCCAAACTGTTTTCCCTGCCCTTGCTTCACCTCTCACAGTTGCCTTTGTCTTTCATACTCTCCCATTTTGCGGCTCGCCCTCCCGGAATCGCTGATCCAATCCCAGAACAAAGCCCTTCAACCGACTGTAGGGCGGAAGAACACTCAATATCCTGTCAAGCCCGCGGCCCAACATGGCCCGCAGCATGTCCACCAGAATACCCACAGTAAACACACACACCACCGCGGCCGCCACATGCAGCAGCAACCCGACAACGGAATCCCCCAGCCTCAAACGTCCAAGAGAACTCATATAGGGAAGGACGGGCACCGGTTTTAACAACTTGTCCGCTCCCAACCAATTCTGCCAGGTATAACGCAACCCCAGATTCTCGTGGAGCAGATAAACCCCGAGAGTATAAGGCGCAATCTTGCAGACAAAGGCCGCAAACTTCCCTGATACTTTCAGCCTGCGGAAAGCACAAAACAGCCCCACAGCCGCCAGGAATGGCAGGATGTGGTTATACGCCATACACATCTTTATCATGCGCTCCAGTCTGCCCGTCTTCAGATACACCTGACGCAGGCCAAAGGTGCCGCCAAAGATCAAAAGACTGCAAACCACATACAGAACAATGCCACGGCCCTTTTTCTCCAGAAAGGGAACGCCAAACCGCCGCACATAGGCAGCCGCCACAAACACACAAACATACCAGAGACAGTCGTAACCAAGCCCATCCGTCTCCAGCTGCACAGGCAGCACGCTCTTCTGGACGCTGAACACAAAAAGCAGCAGCAATGCCGCAATCTGCAGCTGCCGCTTCGTCATCCTCTGCACCGCTGACCCTAAGAAAGGAAGCAGAACATAGAGGAAAATATATGCCGTCATAAACCAGTAATGATTCATGGCGACAGGAAAGATCAGGGTCAGAAGAAAATGCGTGTCGAAGGCAGTCTCCTCCATAACGCCGGTGAGCGCCCCAATCAGGCCGAAGGCCACAGAGTACATCCACACCTGAAGCCACAGTTGTACCAGCCGGCTGGGTTTGAAGGAAGAAGTACACAAAAAATAGCCGCTGATGAACATGTACACATTTACCGCCACGATGCAGAAGCTCTCCAGCAGCCAGGCCACATATTCCGCCGGATACAGCCCCTCCACATACTCCTCATCCAGACTGACCAGCAGATTTCCCTTGCCCAGATAATGGAGCACGATCACCATCATCATGGCCACACACCGCAAAAGCTCCAGGTTGGCCTGACGGGTGTGGGCATGAGAGGGCTTCGATTGATTTGCAACTGTATTTTCACTCATGTCGAGACCTCGGTTTCTCTTTATTGCTACTATTATAGCAAAGGAGACAAAATTACTCAACCCACATCCGGTCCCCGGCCGTCAATCTCTATATCCCCACTGACAGTGTTCACATTCACCTTGTTGCTGTTATCACCATAGCAATGACGGCCTTTACCTACATTTTGGCTGTTTCCCTGCCAGGTAATTTCGATTTCGCCGCTCATGGTGTTAACATTGGCTTCCATTCCCCGCGCCAGGTCCATGTCCAGCTGAACACTTCCGCTTACGGTATTCAAATCTGCCTGTATGGCTGTTCCTGAAGTGTTTGCTTCTATATCGCCGCTAGTAGTATTACATTGCAGAATACGTTTCACTCCGTCCGTACCCGCCTCCTTATGAATCGGACCTATGAAATCCGCCTCTATATCCCCGCTGGTGGAATTACATTGCAGGAACCGTCCTCCGCTCTTCACCTCAATATCACCGCTGGTGGTAGTGCAGGAAAGAGTGTCGGTAACATAACCCTCTTCCGCATCAATATCGCCGCTGGAGGTGATAAGCTCTCCTTCTTTCACTTCTGTATCCCCTTCCATTTCAATATCGCCGCTGGAAGTCATGGCGTATAGCTTTTCAGCTCTGAGTGCGCTTATCCTCACATCCCCACTGGTGGTGATCATCTTCACATCCCTGGCTTTCGCATCATTTAACGCCAAATCTCCGCTGTGAGCGGACAGATCTATTTTCTCAGACTCTGCCGCTTCTATCTCTATATCACCGCTTTTGGTCTTTCCCCTTAAGCTGCCTACCTTGATGTCATTGACCTGAACGTCGCCACTGGTGGTGTGAAAGGACAGCCCGGGCAATCCGGCAGGTACCTTTACCGACAACAGGATGGAGTTGTACTTCCCGCTAAATATGGAACCTCTCACAGTCACAGTGCGACCTAAAAAGTTGATCTTCTTTTGTGTCTCCCTGACTTTGACGCCAGCATAGAATACACCATTTTCCTCCCGTTGATAAAAGCTATAAAGCATCCGGTATTTTAAGCTCATATTATTCTTATAATCCACATAAATACGCCCGTCGTCCGACTGCTCCAAGACAATATCAGCTACGTTGCCATCCAATTCCACGGCCCTGTAACCGCAATCATAGCTATAGCTTTGCTCCTCATCCGTGGATCCAGGCTGATCCTCTGCCTCCTGACTTATGTCTGTATCCTGCCCTGTATCTGCATCCATCTCCATCAGCTCCCGGATCATCTCTTCAATATTTCCCAGTTCCTGAATGATTTCCTCCTCGGATTTGCCCTGCTTCTCTCCCTCGGCAAAATGCCTGTTATAATCCTCCAGAATTTCGTCCTGCAGCTCCTGACTGAACCGACTCAGACGCTCCTTTAAAATATTCATGTATTCTGACTTTGTCATATTTTCTCCCTTCTGCTGCCCGTCTGCAGCTCCCTATCTTTCCATCAACCGGTTTACCGCTTCCACGAAGCTCTCCCATTCCCGCTTTACTTCCGCTTGGTACTGTTTACCCTTGTCCGTCAGCTTATAGTATTTCCTGGCCGGGCCCGACTCAGACTCCACCAGGTATGTGGTCACGTAATCCTCCTCCTTCAACTTCCGCAGAATGGGATACAATGTGCCGCTGGCAATAGACATCAAGTCGGAAATCCGCTCCGTCAGCTCATACCCATACTTGTCGCCCTGTACCAGCTGAGAGAGCACGCACAGCTCCAGCGCGCCCTTTTTGAACTGCGTATTCATCCGCCACCTCCATTTCTCTCCTATCATCTTTTCATCTGTATTTCTACGAGCAATGAGCCAAGTATGGGCGGTTGCTCACATATTTGGCGAATGCCGCGAAAATCAATTACCCTATCAGCTTGCTGCGTGGTATTTGATTTCCGGATGAGATTATTGTATCACATACTATTATATATTGCAATATACTATTTAAAAACAGATACCGAAAATGTACACAATGTATTATGTTCTTGCCACTTCCATCCGGGAATACTATAATCAGACTCAGATAACAATATCTGACACAGGAGAAAAATCGGATGACGACCATTGCTATTATCGAAGATGATACCTATATTGGCGGACTGCTGGAGGAAACCCTGACCCAGGAGGGTTACAGTGTGATCAGAGCCTACTCCGGCACGGAGGCTCTGCTTTTGTTGGAAAAGAGGCGGCCCGATCTGATCCTGCTGGACCTGATGCTGCCGGGTCTTACCGGGGAGGAGCTGCTGCCGAGGCTTGGGGGGATTCCCGTCATTGTGCTCAGCGCCAGAGCCGGAATCGACGATAAGGTCAAGCTTTTGACGGAAGGCGCTGCGGACTATATGACCAAGCCCTTTGATATCAGGGAACTGCTTGCACGTATTGCCGTCCAGCTGCGCAAGACCAGCCAGGCGGACAGTGAGTTCCTCACTGTCGGTGAATTGAATCTTGACGTACCGACCCAGCTGTTAAACGTGAGCTGTCAACAGCCTGACAGCAACAGATCACTCGAACCAGGCAGCGAACCCATGCCAGACAACCAAGCTCCGAATCTGATCTCCCAAACCCTGCACCTGACCAAAACAGAGGCCGCTATCCTGAAGCTTCTGATGCAGAATCCCGGCCAAGTCATCGCAAAATCCGTCCTGCTGGACCGGATCAGCATGGAGGTGCCGGAGTGCACGGAAAGTTCCCTGAAGGTTCATGTCAGCAACCTGCGGAAAAAACTAAAAACTGTATCGGACAGGGAGTATATCGAATCCGTTTGGGGTATTGGTTTCCGACTATATTTATCTTAACGAAATATTTACGATTTTCTTTACCGCACTCTTTACCATTCTTTGCTATGCTTCTCCTTGTAAAGGAGGATTTACCTATGGAATATGTATTAGAAACCAATGGCCTCGGGAAAAAGTATGGCCATTTCACCGCCCTGAGCGATGTGTCCATGCACATCCCCAAGGGAGCCATCTACGGCTTTGTGGGAAGGAACGGGGCTGGAAAGACCACCCTGATCCGGTTGATCTGCGGCCTGCAGCGCCCCACCGCGGGAGGCTACAGCCTTTTCGGCAAGCCCCATACCTCCCATGAGATCAGGGAGAGCAGAAAACGCATGGGCGCCGTAGTGGAGACGCCTTCCATCTATCTGGAACTGACGGCGGAGGACAACCTGAAGGAACAATACCGTGTGCTCGGTCTGCCCTCATTTGAAGACATTCCACAGCTTTTACAGCTTGTGGGACTGGAAAACACGGGCCGGAAAAAGGCCGGAAATTTCTCTCTTGGAATGAGGCAGCGCCTTGGAATTGCCATCGCCCTGGCCGGAAGTCCTGACTTCCTTGTGCTGGACGAGCCGGCCAACGGCCTGGATCCCCAGGGCATTGTGGAGATGAGAGAGCTGATCCTAAAGCTCAACAGGGAACGGCATATTACCGTCCTGATCTCCAGCCACATTCTCGACGAGCTCTCCCGCCTTGCCACTCACTATGGCTTCATCGACAGAGGTGCCATGGTGCAGGAAATTACCGCCCAGGAGCTGGAGGACACCTGCCGGAAATGTATCCTGCTCACTGTCTCAGACAACCGAGCGATGTGCACTGTATTGGATGCCATGGGCCTGGAATATCAGCTGCTTTCCGATACAGAGGCAGAAATTTACGGCCAGCCCACAGTTACGGAGCTGGTGCAGGCTCTGGCGGAAAGGGGCTGCACTGTGTCGTCCATCCGGGAGCGGGAGGAGGGCCTGGAGAACTATTACATGAATCTGATCGGAGCGCAGCCGGATAAAAGCCCGGCTTCCGAATCATAATCTACTTGGATTTTCAATAATATACCTTTATAAGCAATATGATTTTAATTATAATGTTCATTTTCAACATTAATATTTTAACAGTGTACGCCGCCCAGGGTGCGGCAGAAAAGAGGTAATATGACACAGCTTTTATCCGCAGGCTTTGCCCGGCTTTTTAAAAACAAGCTTTTCTGGTTTGGCAACATCCTTTTTACTGGTTTTTATATATTTGTATCCCTAATGAATTACCGAAATATGAGCAGATATCCTGATCTGTACCATTACACCGGCAGTACCTTTATGTTTGCGCCTTTTCAGATTATTGGCATATTTGCCTCCTGCTTCACCGGAATGTTTCTGGGTACGGAATACAGGGACGGAACACTGCGCAATAAGCTCGTGATCGGCAGAAGCCGCACGCAGGTTTATCTTTCTAACTTGGTCGTCAGCTTTTCCGCTTCCTTGTTTACCAGTATTGTTTCCATACTGATCACCTTCCTGGCGGGCATTGCCCTCTTCGGCGAACCGGAACTGACATCTGCTAAAATGCTGATGACTTTTGGCTTGGGGATACTGATGCTGGTGTCCTTCTCAGGAATTTTTACCCTGATCTCCATGCTGGTTCCCAGTAAATCCGCCGGTTCCGTGATCAATATCATATTCTTTCTCGCATTGGTGATTGCAGGCCTCAATGTGACGAACATGCTTCAGCAGCCGGAGTTTATCACACCCGGCTATACGCTTACCCTTGATGGGGTGCTACAGCCATTGGAGGCTGTTCCCAATCCCCATTATCTTCAGGGTATGAAAAGAAGCGTCTTCGAATTTTTCCGTGATCTGTTTCCCACCAGTCAGGGCAGTCTGCTGATGGCCCAGATGACTTCGCGTCCGCTGGTCATGGCTCTGTGTTCCTTAGGAATCACGGTCTGCACCACTATTTCAGGCGTGTTTCATTTTTGCAGAAAGGACTTGAAATAGAGAAATAAAGGAACATACAAGTTCTTTCATCAACGACCAAAAGGAGAAAACCTATGCTTCTGCTCTACAGCTGTTTCGTAACCTTCATTGCTTTGGCGCTGGCCCTAAAGCTTATCTTGTTAAAGGCTGGCCTTCGGGAGACTGGCCGGGAGCTGACACAGATCCTGATCCAGGACACCAACCGTCTCCTTGGACTTTCCTCCCGGGACAGGGACCTGCGGCGCCTGGCCCACACATTAAATGAGCAGCTGAAAGCCCTGCAGCAGGAGCGTCACCGCTATCAGGACGGCGACCGGGAGCTGAAGGATGCCGTGACTAACATTTCCCACGACCTTCGGACACCCCTGACCGCCGTCAGCGGCTACCTTGAGTTGCTAGCCAGAGAACAGCATTCTCCCCAGACGCTCCGCTGCCTGGAGATCATCCGGAACAGAATTGAATCCATGAAACAGCTGACGGAGGAACTGTTCCGTTACTCTCTGGCATTGACTGTCGGAGATCTCAAGCCGGAGCCGTTATCCATAAACAAGCTGCTGGAGGAAAGTCTGCTGTCCTTCTATGAGACCTTTCGTCAAAAGGGCATTACACCTGATATTTCCCTGCCCGGGGCGACGGTGACGCGGGAGCTGGACGCATCAGCCACGCTGCGCATTTTTCACAACATTATCAGCAACGCCGCGAAATACAGTACCAGCGATTTTCATGTGACGCTGACACCGGATGGTACGGTCACATTTTCCAATGCTGCCCCAAATCTCACTCCCGTCACAGCCGCACAACTCTTTAACCGTTTTTTTACAGTGGAATCACTGGACGAGTCCACCGGCCTCGGACTTGCTATCGCAAAAAATCTGACAGAACGCCAGGGCGGACAGATTACCGCCGCCTATCAGGAGGGCAGGCTTGTCATCACTGTCTCTTTTTGATTCATGGCACCTTCACTTCACTTTCCCAATCCATCTATCTGCCTTATCTTTCT
This sequence comes from Acetatifactor sp., assembly GCA_022511385.1. Lineage (GTDB taxonomy): Bacteria > Bacillota > Clostridia > Lachnospirales > Lachnospiraceae > Acetatifactor. Next base: position 31,634 of record JAFLRN010000012.1, on the reverse strand, counting down.
GTCATGAATCATGTCAAAATCTAGCTTTATTATTGCCATTTTCATACTACCCTTTTTTAGGAAAATATGATAAAATCTACAATCTTACATTTTACATATTCTCTCCTTTTCAGACAAAACTAAAACCGTACTGAAAATGAAAAGGAGGTAGCTTATGAACGACATCTGCTGTAAAAATGAAACACTTGCAATGGCCACCGTTCCCATGCAGACCTGGAGCCAGCCCTGCGCCTGGAAGACAGCTCTGCAGATCGGTACAATCTTTCCCTGTCTGAACCTGGAATTTTTCAGAGCGGAGGAGACCGTTCCTCCCGCCTGTTGTGACCCGAAATGTGAATGCAAGTCCACCGGTCAGGAAACTGCCATGGATGAGATCAATGAGATCAGCTTCGCTATTAACGATTTAACTTTGTTTCTGGACACCCACCCGGAGTGCCAGGAAGCGCTGACCCTGTTCCGGGAGCTGCTGTCGAAGCGCCTGGAGCTGCTGGAGGACTACGCGTCTAAGTACAATCCCCTGACCCAGCTCTCCATCGTCACAGGCACACCTGACAATAACGCATACAGCTGGGCGGAGGGTCCTCTGCCCTGGGAAGGAGGACACATCTGATGTGGAGTTATGAAAAAAGACTGCAATACCCTGTAAAAATCAACAAGACCTGTCCCAAGACCGCACAGCTTATCATCAGCCAGTATGGCGGACCCGATGGAGAACTTTCCGCCTCCATGCGGTATCTTGCCCAGCGGTATTCCATGCCCTGCAAGAAGGTGGGCGGACTTCTGACCGACATCGGCACCGAGGAGATCAACCACATGGAGATCATCTGTGCCATGGTGTACCAGCTGACAAAGGACCTGACTCCGGAGCAGGCAAAGACAGCAGGCTTTGACGCCTACTATGTTGATCACACAACCGGTCTCTGGCCCCAGGCAGCAGCAGGCGTTCCCTTTACGGCCCTGGAGTTCCAGTCCAAGGGCGATGCCTTCGCGGATCTCTTTGAGGATATGGCTGCCGAACAGAAAGCACGGACTGTGTATGAAAATCTGCTGAGAGTCATAGATGATCCCGATGTTCGGGCACCCTTAAAATACCTGAGGACCAGGGAGATTGTGCATTTTCAGCGGTTTGGGGAAGCTCTGGAGATGACCAAGGAAAAGCTGGACACAAAGAATTTTTACTATTTCAATCCTGAGTTTGACAAGGCCTTTCTGGAAAGAATGCCCTGAGATTAGAAGCCCCGGCCAATCCCTTCCGCCGGGGCTCATACATAGTATGTACGTCTTACCTACATTTATTGGTTAAGAAAGCTCATCTGGCTGTCTCGCAGGGATACCATCTTCCGCTCCGTCACCTTATCGGCCTCTGTCGCCTGGCCGCAGAGCAGGGGCGAATGGGGATCGTAACTTTGGGAGACTCTGTCAACCTGCTTCTGGCTGCTGTTTGCGTAACAGTATAAACAACCGTTCCTACAAGTGTCATATGTGCCAACCTCAATGCTCTCCACACAGCCGCACTCATGCCGTTGGTTTTTGTCCTTCTCCACCTTCAGCGGACAGCCGATGATCTCCTCTATCAACTGCCTGTCAATACAACTGCTGTGATGGATGCCACAATGTGACAAATCCATAACCTCCGCACAGCTTGACACAGTCATGCCGTTTTTGTTGGCAATGCCGACCAATTGCCTGGAAAAAGCCTCAAGGGCCGGCTGTTCCAATTCATAAGCCCCCAGCCGTTTCATACTTACACTGTTCTTTGCATACCTGTCCACGAAACTGATCACACACCGCTTTGTATGTCCCCGAAGCGCCTCCGCAATTTGTGAAAAAGCCTGCAGATGGTATTCCGGGGTATACACCGATGTAAAGAGAATGGGGTCATACCGCCATACGACACGGTTTGAACCAATAGCCGATGAGAGCCGCTGAAAGGTGGGAATCACGTTCTCCCGCTTGTGGGGCACTCCGGGCTCAATGTCCCGCCCATAGCCTGTTAGGGTAAACTGAAAATAATAAGGATATGGCGAAAGCTCTCCCAGTCTATCCAGCATGGGCGCCGGGTTTTTCGTCCAGAACACAATGCAGTCAATCACCTCCGGCGACAGTTCTATTCTGCTGACCTGTCTGGGATTCATGGGATTCCGCACATACAGAAAGCCCTCCCGAAGCCGGTTCAGGAACCAGTCGGAATAATAATTTGGTATGTCGGTTCTGCGGCTTACGCTGAGTATCATAGAGCCTCCTTTTCAAATATGTAACTATTCTTATAGAAGTATATCCTGCATCAAAATTCTATCATTAACTATATAAACATAATCGCATTAATACACTAAACATGATATGAGGTATAACGATAATTATATTTTAACACATTCTACTTGCACTCACCACACATACTGGCTTATCATTTAAATAATAAGAAATTAGGAAGTCATATGGTACTTTGATCTTTTTCATGGCACGAAACGGCCGAATGACCATCCATACCATGATGTGGAGCAATCATGATATGATCAAAAAAAGCTAGGACGGAGAACCACTATGAACTTATCAACCTTACTGACGCAGCCGGAGTACAATTTCCTGCATACCGACGAACATCTGGGAAGGCACATCATCCTGCTGAGCCTGGCGGGCAGCTACTCCTACGGGACCAACAACGAGAACAGTGACTTCGACATCCGGGGCATTGCGCTGAACCGCAGATCCGATCTGATCGGGCTGACCCAGTACGAGCAGTATGTGGACGACCGCACGGATACGGTGATCTATACCTTTAACAAAATGGTATCCCTGCTTTTGAACTGCAATCCCAACACTCTGGAACTGCTGGGCTTAAATCCTGAGCACTACCTGTATCTCAATGAAATCGGGAGGAGTCTGCTTGAGAATGCGCACCTGTTTTTGTCCAAGCGTGCCATCCAGTCCTTCGGCGGCTATGCCGACTCGCAGCTCAGACGGCTCCAGAACGCCCTCGCCAGGGACTCCTATTCCCAGAGCGAGCGGGAAAAGCATATTTTCAATTCCGTGAAAAATGCAATGTATGATTTTTTAAGGCGTTATGAGAAGTTTGAGAACGGCTCCCTGCGGGTGTATATCGATCAGTCCCAAAATCCTGATTTTGAAACGGAAATTTTTATTGATACGCAGTTAACCCATTACCCCCTGCGGGATTACAAAAACATTTGGAACGAAATGAACAATATTGTGAAGGACTATGACAAGATCGGAAAGCGCAACCGGAAGAAGGATGACAATCATCTGAACAAACACGCCATGCATCTGGTCCGGCTGTTTATGATGGCCATCGACATCCTGGAAAAGGGTGAGATCAACACCTACCGCGCTAAAGAGCATGAGCTCCTGCTGAGCATCCGCAGGGGGGAATATCAGAGTCCGGACGGCACCTTCCGGGAGGAGTTCTACGAGCTTGTGAGCGACTATGAGAAAAGGCTGGACTATGCTGCCAGGAATACTGCGCTTCCGGATGAACCGGATCTGGAGCGGGTTCAGGAATATGTGATGCAGGTAAACGAAAGGGTGATACGTGATGAAATATAAGGATTTTGACGGGACTATTCAAGAGCTTGTGCAAATGAAGCTGAAGGAAATTGAAGAGAAGGAAAATGTGCGCATCCTCCACGCTGTCGAGTCCGGCAGCCGGGCATGGGGATTTGCCTCCCCGGACAGCGACTATGATGTACGTTTTATCTATATGCGCCCCATGGATCATTATCTGGGCCTTCAGGCGAAGAAGGATTTTATTGACTGGGAGCTGGATGAGACGCTGGATATCAACGGCTGGGACCTGTCAAAGGCATTGCAGCATTTCCATAAATCAAACGCTACCCTGTTTGAGTGGTCCAACTCGCCGGTGGTTTATGATACTTCTCCCCAGTGGGCGCAGATCAGGCAGATCGCCGGGACTTATTTTTCCTGCAAGTCCACTCTGTATCACTATTACGGAACAGCGAACAGCAATTACAGGGAGCATCTGACGAGTGACATGGTCAAGTATAAAAAGTATTTTTATGTATTGCGCCCCCTTCTGGCCTGCAAGTGGATCGAACAGAAAAAATGCCCTCCTCCGGTCCTGTTTCAAAATCTTGTGGACGAAGTGCTGGAGGAGGACATGAAGCCTGCTGTTTCTGATCTTCTCCGAAAAAAGGTTCAGATGGCGGAAGCGGACAAGGCTCCCCGGATTGATGCGCTGGACGACTATATTGTTGACAATCTCGGCCATTTTAAGCAATTGACAGCTTCCATGGAAGATGACAGGAACAGTGACTGGACAGCGCTAAACAAAGTGTTTATCCAAATGTTGTCCAGGTAATCCCTGCCAACCTGAAAACAGGGTGCCATCTCCGATAATGTTTTCACCTCACTGCTCATTCTTCCATGGGGATGCCCACTGGGAGAATGGAATCCGAGCATGCATAAGCGAAGTCCACGGAATACAACTTGATTTCGTTATTTGAACGAGATTCAAAATACACATTCTCATCCTGTTTCTTTGGCCAGGGCAGGAACGAAGCGTCCTTGTCCATGTCCTGATAATAGGTTTGCTTATTTTGAAAATCATATACAAAAATGCGCTCATTCTCTGAATCTAAAACACATAAAAACCGAGAGGTACACTTACATGTGGCATACATTTCACCGGATTCGTTCCACTGATACAGATCCCCACTCTTCATATTGTAAAAGTAATACGCAGCCTGACTATCTGCCTGACTTGCTTTCCGCATGGACCACATGATATGATCGGAGTTGGAAAAACAGTTAGTCAGCTTTTCCGAAGCCCTTTCCGGCCCTAAAGGCAGTGTAAAGATTTCCTCCGTATCCAAATCGTACCGGTTCACATAGATATTCCCTTCTTCGTCCTTAGAAAAATAAGCAATGCCATTGTCCGTCAGATCCACCCTTGCCCCTGACAGAATCTCCCCCGGGGCCCGGGCTGTAATCTTCTTGAAGCTTTGTGCTCCTATGTCATAAATCGCAATTTCATCACTGCCGTCATCCAAATGGTCATACCATGTCACATATGCGTTTGATACACTAAGGCTTGGCCCCCACTGACTGGCAGCTATACAGGTAAAATCCCCTGTCTCCAGTTCATACTGACAGACCTTTGTTTGACCGTTCTCATGGTCATCCTCCACCCAATATAAATACCGGTCATTCGCTTGAAGCTCAATCAGCGACACTCCTTCCGCGGTCTGGTAAAGAAGCTGCGGTTTCTGCCGCATTGCTGACTGATGGGGTGACAGTGCCTTATCCCACTCCAGATCATAGCTGTATATCTCAGACATGAAATCATCCTGCGCCATAAGTTCGTAGTAACCCTTTATGTAGAAGGCATACTCCCGATTTATAACACATTCTCTTATCCCGGAATATATCCCTTTCTCCTCATCCACGGTCTCTTCGCTTATCTTCCAGGAAAAATCTTCCTTCAACAGCATGGACATTTCTGTTGCATTCTGATCCAGAGATATCTCAATGGCTTTTGACAGATCCAGGAACTGCGCATTCTGATGGTTTTCCTCAGATGATGTCCCGTTGTCCGGACTCTCCGTTCCGTCAAGGCCTTCTGCGCCTCCTGAGCCCTCCGTGCCGCCCGGATTCTCTGTTCTTTTGGAACCCTCTGCACCGTCATCAGAAAGACTCGTATTTTCTCCATTCTCCGCAATTCTTTCTGATATGGGGCGTAAGAACAACCCCATTGCTACCGCCAAAACCCCGATCACAGCTGCCACCGTGATCAGAATGCTCTTTTTCTTCTCCTTCAGCACATTCTTGATCCGGCTCTCCAGCGCCGGTTTCCCAAAGTTCAGGGATGTGACCAAAAACCCATTCTGCATGGCAGCAAATTTCAGCAGGCTGGCCGCATACTGCTTTCTCACCTGTCCACTGGTATGCTCCAGCACCTTCTCATCACAGGACACCTCCATATCCTGGCAGAACAACAATAGCGCAATCCAGGCAAAGGGATTGAACCAGTGCACTGCGGTTATGCAAAGTGCAGCAGCCTTGAGCAGATAATCCCTGCGTCTTCTGTGATATTGCTCATGGGCTGTAATATATGCTTTCTCCTCCTCTGTCATCCCGGCAGGCAGATACACCCATGGGCGGATCATACCGCACACAAAGGCAGTTTGAACGGAATCCACCACCTTGGTCCTGTTCTCCGAATCCAGGGACAGTATCCTCCCCTTTCGAATACGCAGCTTCAGCCGTAAATACCCTGCCGCATTGATGCCCAGGATCACAGCAATGCCCAGTATCCAAACCGGGCCTGCGATTGCCTGGAAAGAACTTCTCCTATTCAGATTTTTAAAATTCGAGATAATCTTATCTGAGGTATTTCTATCTGAGATATTTCTATCTGAGATTTCCTTCTCTATAATTCCTGCATCTAGGGTTTCCGGATACAAATTATCCGAATATGCAGTTTCTTTATCCGCCCTTTCTCTGCCGGAAACCTCCTGACCCGGTATTTCATTGTCTGCAATTTCCTTATCCCCATTTTTCTGAACAGGCCATGACTGTTCTTCCTTGCCATACCCCGTGGCAGAAAGTCCGGCTGATTCCGAATCCTGATATTGTCCCGCTTGCACCGGATAGGAATCCCCCTCCTGCATTTCCTGTCCGCCCTTTATGTCACCGGCATCCCAGTCCCTGTTCCCCACTGATCCAGCCAGATCCTCCTCTAGTGAAAACTCCGCCAGGGATCTTGGGATCAGACTAAAAGGACTTTCTACAGCAAAAGGGAGGCTCAGATTTAAAAATACAATGAACCACAGGTAATAGGAATATTTCCTCTCACATTTCCAGAACAATCCTCTTGCCACCAGCACGATCACCACACTGTAGCATCCAACCAGGCTCATTTCCACCACTTTCATCATAATATTACCCAACATAAGTCACCCTCCATCGGCGCATTCTCACCAAAAACACGCCCTATACTACTGATGCGGCCGCCTACCCACGATTTCCTTACAACTCTTCCTTGTAGTTTTCAATCATCTTCTCCAGCTTCTCAAGTTCCTTCCGATTCAGTTTCTTATGCTCAAGGAAGGCTGCCACAAAGCCTGACAGTGAGCCGTGGTAATTCTCTTCCAGATAATTCTCTCCCTTTCTTCTGGCGTACTCCTCCTTGGTCATCCGGGAAGTCACCATCGTATCCTGATTCTGGAAAATATCGTTTTCACAAATTTTACGAAGCACTGTATATGTAGTGGACTTCTTCCATCCCAGCCTCTCTGCTGCCAGCTTCACCAGTTCTCCGCTGCGAATGGGCTCTGTTTCCCAAATGATCTGTGCCAGATCATTTTCCGCCTGTGTCATCACATATATGATCATATTGTTACCTCCGGTTTTCACTTTTTCCTGTTTTACTGTTTCAATACAGTTTCTGTAATTATATAAAATAAAGGTTTAAAAGATTTAAACTAATTTCAGTTTAAATCTTTTAAACCTATTTGTCAACTATTTTTAAATAATGGTTAATTCTATTGATCTATATGACGCAATCTCTTCCTCTGCAAATGGTAAATCATAAGGGGTATCATTCATCACGGTACCTATATCCATAAAGATTTCAATATCTATTAAGCAGCAGAATGCTTCTGTTTCTATCAGCTTTGACATGCCATAATGAAAACTCTTTCCGTCCTAAAAATAAACATATACCGAATGATCCCTCCTCACTGACCCTCGCGGCATTCGCCAAATATTCGTGCAGCACGGCTGCTTGGCTCATTGCTCGCGGGTATAATATTTTGCCTGGGCATTCCAGAGCTCATAATACTTTCCGTTTTTCTCATTCACAAGCTCGTCATGGCTTCCCTGCTGGACGATCCGCCCGTCATCGAACACCAGGATCTTGTCCGCGAAACGGCAAGAGGACAGCCGGTGACTGATATAGATTGCCGTCTTTTCGTCCATGATTTCATTAAAGCTGGCATACACCTCCGCCTCTGCAAGGGGATCCAGCGAGGCAGTGGGCTCGTCTAAAATAATATAGGGAGCATCCTTATATAACGCCCGGGCAAGTGCGATCTTCTGCTCCTCACCCCCGGAGAATTCCACGCCGTCATTCTGATACATGCGGCCGCATGCCGTCTTAAGTCCCTGCTCCAGCTCGGAGAGCCTCTCCCCGAAATTCACCTTCTGAAGACATGTCCTGACTTTTTCTTCCTCATAATCCTGCCTGGCTGAAATATTCTCTCCCAGGGAAAACGCAAAGAGAAAAATATCCTGGAAGACCACGGAAAACAGCCTTAAATACTGATCGTAGTCATACTTTGAAATATCGATGCCCTTTAACAAAATCTGCCCCTCGGTGGGGTCATAGAGACGGCACAGGAGTTTGACGAAAGTGGTCTTACCGCTGCCGTTCATTCCCACAAACGCCAGACGCTCCCCAATCTGGAACTTAAATGACACATTCCTCAGAGCATAGGAATCCGAACCGGGATACTTGAAGCTTACGTTGCGGAATTCAATCTCGAACTTATTATCCTCCCGTTTCTCCACCGACAGAGTACCATGGTACATCTCATCGGGCAGATCCAAAAAGCGGTACAGTTCGATCAGATATTCGTTGTTCCGGCGCATTTCGCTGAAATCTCCTCCCAGATCAGATACCGCTTCCACAAAGCGGTTTACTGTACCGGTGTATAAGACAAAGTTTCCGATCCCAAAAGCGCCTATGTAGGCTTTTGCCCCTACATAAAGATATAGGACAAGATTCGTTATGGCTCTTAACATACGGCTGACAGCGTCCTCCGCTGTATTGTTCTTAAAGTGTTCCCGCAGATGACCATCCTCCACCAGCACATCACCGCATCGTTTCAGAGAAAGGTCTACTGCGCCCATGATAGTAGTATCTGAAGAAAATTGCATATATCCGATTGAACGTGCAAATCGGATACTGAAATCACTCCAGATTTTCATTCTCTTTGGAGCAAAATGGTAGATATTGATCATCTCCGCTGAGATATTGATTCCGATAAGCGCTAAAAGCACCAGCGCAGAAAACGGGTGATTGACAAAAGCAAGCCATCCCGAAAGATTTGCTCCAGGCACACTATGCAACAGAGATACTGTCAGCGACACAGAAAATATAATATTGAAAATCGCGCTTAAGAAATCCCAAAATCTCCTATATAAAGTGCTTAAACCGTGACCGCCAAAGTTAGAATGGTCCCGGATCCTTTGGCGAAGCTGCACTGTCTCAGGGTTCTCCAGATGCTTATACTGCATACGGCACTGAACCTTCAGCAGAAACAACTCATTTAAATCAAACCTGATACGCTCCGTCTCCTCCACTTTCCTGGCTGTAAAATGCATGGCAAGGTTTAGGAGAAGCTGTCCCGCTACCGTGATAAGCGCCAGTGTCAAAAGTGACTGAAAAGACGCACCGGCAGCCAGCCTGCTGATGATCTCCGCCGACAAATAGAGGGTAAAGTATGGCGCAAGCTGATGGGTGATACATTTGATGGTTCCCCATATCATACTCTGTGGGCAGACTTCATACAGCACGTGGAAACCGCGGACGATCAGTTTCCAATCCGTTTTCAGGCTCCTGTGACTCTTTTCCTTTTTCGTCCCCTCCTTAAAGCTCTCTGTCTCGTTTGGGGATTTCTCCTTTCCACATTTATCCTTCTGCTTCATCCGTGTTTCCTCCCTCCCTATAATACTGACTTTGAACATCAAAGAGTTCACGATATTTCCCACCTGACGCCATCAGTTCCTCATGAGTACCGCATTCCGAAATGCACGCTCCGTCCAACAGGTAAATACGGTCACAGAAACGGGTGGCGGCAAGGCGGTGGCTGATAAATACGGAGGTGACGTTCTTTGTCATTTCCCGGTATCTCTGATAGATCGTATCCTCCGCAATGGGATCCAGGGCGGCAGTGGGTTCATCCAAAATCATGATGGAGGACTCATGATAGATCGCTCTGGCAAGCAAAAGCCGCTGTAGCTCACCTCCCGAAAACATTACCGCATCCTCATCGTACTGTTTATCCATCCCGCTGTCTATGCCCTTTGGCAGGGCGCGAACCTTATCCGCCATTTCCGCCATCTCCAGACAGGACCACAGACGTTTTTCATCAATCTGGCTCCTGTCACAGAACGCAATGTTCTCCGCCACCGTGGTGGGAAGGATGGTATAATCCTGAGGCACAATGGAAAACAGGGTATAGAGCTCGTCCCTGTTATATTCCTGCAGTAAGTGTCCGTCTATCAGGATCTCGCCGGCATCCGGCAGGAGCAGCCCGCACATCAGCTTTGTGAGCGTGGTCTTGCCTGCCCCATTTAGTCCCACAAGGGATATCTTTTCCCCCGCGTCAATGTGAAAGGAGATGTCCTCCAGCACATTCTTCTCCCCCTTTGGATATTGATACGAGACATGCCGAAACTCCACGGACAACGGACGTCCTTTGGGGAGCGGAATGCCCGGACCGTGATTCATCCTGTTGCGAGGCTCATCGAAATACACAATGCAGTCCGAGATTCCAAGAACCACCTCATGGGCGGAACCAAAATAATCGATGACCTTGTCAATAAAACCGGAAAGCTGGGATATGGCATTGAAATACAGGACAAACTCCGCCGGAGAAATGCTGCCCTCCACAGCCCTGCGGATCAAGTACAGATAAGCCAGTACATCCCGAACAAACCCCACCGCAAAGTTTACATAGGCGGGCAGCGCCCGGTGCCTTTGCTGACGCCGGACAAGCCGGGCATGCTCGTCGATCACTTCATGCATCTTTGCGTCCAGAAATTCTGTAAAATGATAGAGCCGAATGTCCTTTCCCGCATGGAGGCTATTGGACAGACGCCAGGAAAGATAATCGAGTTTTTTTGAGTTTGCATTCCTTTCATCCCTCTCCTTAAAATCCCTGTCCTGCTGGTAACGCTTGGGAATCAAAGCAATCAATGAGCCCACCACTAAGAGCAGAAGGATCAGTGGGCTCAAGGTGGACACCACCGATCCAAACAGCACAAAGCATAGCACATTGGCTGCCATGTCAAAAAAGCGGATCATGTAACGCCCCGGACTGCCGTCAGCGCCATTGCCCAGAACCTGTCCTACCCGCTCATAGCTCTTTAGATACTCCTCATCAAAATTGAGAAAGTAATCCTTTTTTGCATCAAGCTTTTCAATCTCCCAATAAAAGCGGTTGGCATTGCGGCTCTCCGCGATCCACCGAAGCCGTGCAAAGACTTGGTGTACCAGGTTAAAGAAGAATTCTGCACCCACCAAAAGGAAGATCACCAACACAATATCCTGAAAATCCTGGCTTGTCTGAAGACTGCTCAGGATGATAGAGGGGGTATAAAGCCCCAGTGCATAGGTAATCACCACAAAAGGAAGCAGCAGTACCGATGACAAAAACAGACTCTTGTCCCACTGCCACATTCGGGAAAGGACCCACCTGATACAGACAAAAGTGCCATACTTGGCCTTGCGTGGAGTCTCTTTTTCCTTCTTATTCTCCTTTTTATTATCTTTGTTTTTCGCCATAGATTTCCTCACTTTCCCAATGTCACTGCAGCCTGGTAAAAAATCAACCAAAGGGAATCACTCTGAAATACCTGACCATTCCTAAATAGAAAGAGTCCGTGGATGGCTGCTTCAAGCTTTCGATAGAGCCCAGCATCTATAACATTGTTTCCGGGAATAAAAATATCATATCATAGGGGATTTAAGACGGATATGGCATGAAATGCATTTTTTTGGCATGAAATACACTCTCCTGACAAAAGGCTGACAAAATGCGCCACTTCCTAGGTGCCGCTTCCTAAGCTGCTTCTACGAGCTTTTCTTTAACCGCTCATGTTTTTGCTGTGTCATATTTTTGCTATGTCATGTTTTTGTCTCTCATGCCAGCGCACTGTACCAATCACATTTCTCAGAATAGCTTGTCTGAATTCAAGCTATTTTCCTGAAAACGATTGATACAGTGCACTAGAAGGATGTAGAAAGAGCTGCAGAATACAGATTGGAATAAAGCAATTGATAAAGTCCTCAAACTAAACTTGTGTCATAACGGCAGGATCACTTCCGTCGTATATCCCCCATCCTCGCTGGCACGGGTCAGATACCCTCCGTTTTTGGCCACCAGGGCATCCACCCGCGTCAAGCCAAAGCCATGCTCACTGCCCTTGGAGGACAGAAACAGATTCCCGACCTTCTTTTGTTTTTTCCCCGCAGAATTGGTAAAAGACATATAGAGCTGTGCTCCTTTGACATGAATATAGATATGCACAAAGCGGCTCCCTGTCTCCAGCTTTGCGCAGGCTTCCATGGCATTGTCCAGAAGATTCCCTATTATGATGCAAAGGTCCACATCCGGCACAGAAAGGGCGGCAGGAACCTTCGCCTCTGCTTCCACTTCAATTTGCTGACTCTTCATCAGGGATATCTTGCTGTTCAATATGGCATCCACCATGGTATTTCCGGTCTTGATAATGGTATCAATCCGCTGAATGGTTTGATTGACTTCATCCAGGTATTCTCTGGCATTTCCATATTCCCCACTGTCCAGATACGCGGAGAGCACTTGCATCTGGTTGTGCCAGTCGTGTTTCCAGCCGCGCATGGTGCGGTACATATTTTCCACTTCCGCATAATGCTGTTCCATCAGGGACTTCTGGTATTCCTCTACTTTTTTGTTCCTCTGTCCAAACATCATATCATCCTCAAATAACTGATCAGCTTCTGATTCATCTCATTATATTGTCCGCGCCCTAAGGGAAGGGAGACCTTGTTTTCCAAAATGACCTCGCTTTTTGTGATTCTGCTGACATGCCTAAGACCGGCTACATAGGAACGGCTGCATCTGTAAAACCCCTCTCCCAGTTTTTCCAATATCTCGGATACCGTCATCCGCAGGCGGTATTCCTCCTTCGCTGTGTAAACAGACATGTAGTGTCCCTGGGACTCTACATAATAAATGTCGTCCAACAAGATACGGAGCGTTTCCCGGTCGGTAGCAACCAGTAAGGATGGAGGCATCTTTTTGCTGAGCTGAACTGCCCTGTCCAATACTTCCGTGAGTTTATCCTTCTTAACCGGCTTCATCAGATAATGCAGGGCAGCCACATCATAGCCCTCGGCAATATAATCGGGATAACCCGTAATAAACACAATATGCAAAGTTTCGTTGTCCTGGCGGAGTTCTTTTGCCAAAGTTACCCCATCCATCCCATCCATTTCAATGTCAAGGAGTAAAATATCAAAATCCTTTTCCTCCGCATAGTCAAAAAGAAAAGCTTCCGCTCCCGGATATTCCTTTATCTCAATTACGTAACGGCCCTGTCCCGCCCATTCTTCGGCAATTTTTACAAAATGTGCTCTTTGCGCAGCGTCGTCATCGCATATTGCTATTTTGTACTTCATGTGCTGACAAATTATCCTTTCCTGATGTCACTCCTTTTACACTGGAATTATATCATAAGGCAATTCCAAATTCCAACTTGTTGAAAGCATTATATGACATCCGTAAACCAATCCCTTTAGGAAAACATATAAAAAAGCCCTGAAATGCAAGCATTTTGGGCTTTTTCATACACATTTTATTCGCAGAAAATTGCTTATCTCTTACTGAACTGAGGCGCACGTCTTGCTGCCTTCAGACCGTACTTCTTTCTCTCCTTCATACGAGGGTCTCTGGTCAGGTAACCAGCCTTCTTGAGAACAGGTCTGTAATCTGCATCCACCTGAAGCAGGGCTCTTGCGATACCGTGTCTGATAGCGCCTGCCTGTCCGGTGTAGCCGCCGCCGTGCACATTCACCAGCACGTCATACTTCTCAGCGGTCTCCGTAGCCACCATGGGCTGACGAACGATCACCTTCAGGGTCTCCAGACCAAAATACTCGTCCATGCTTCTCTTATTAATGGTAACATCGCCTTTTCCGGGTACCAGATATACTCTGGCGATGGATTTCTTTCTTCTACCTGTACCGTAGTACCTTTCCGTTTTTGCCATGATCTGTTTTCCTCCTATCCCTTAGAATGTCAGTGTCTCAGGCTTCTGAGCCGCATGCTTGTGGTCAGGTCCTGCGTAAACATAAAGCTTCTTGTACATCTGCCTTCCTAAAGGTCCCTTGGGAAGCATTCCCTTAACTGCAAGCTCAATCACCTGCTCGGGCTTCTTTGCCAGCTTCTCCTTCAGAGTAGCCTCCTTCATACCGCCTACGTAGTCGGAATGATGGTAATAAATCTTCTGATCCAGTTTCTTACCTGTCACCTGGATCTTTTCAGCATTCACAACGATCACATAATCGCCGGTATCGATGTGAGGGGTAAAGATGGGCTTGTTCTTGCCTCTCAGAACCTTTGCAACCTCGGAAGCAAGGCGGCCCAGGGTCATACCAGTAGCGTCTACTACATACCATTTTCTATCGATTGTAGCTGGACTAGCCATAAATGTTTTCATTATGTTCCCTCCGTATTACTTGTCACTTGTCTTGTTCCGTTTTCCTATGATCCGCAGATGTCCGGCTGCGTCTCACAGTTCCGCAGAACGGTTTGTTTCTTATGGTTCAAACGCTCCGCCGGGGCTTTGGCTCGGCGTTTAAAAACACTGTCACAGTCATATATTTTACTATACGTGCCCGTGTGTGTCAATAATTAATTTCCATAAAATGTGTCATTCGCGTTATGAATGGAAAAATAATCCTCATTGTCCGGCACATGAAAAGCAAGATAATCTATAAAGCCTCCCGTCCAGCCTGCATAATCCACTATTCCCCGGTCCTTTTGCCAGCACATTGTGGGCTGATTCATTCACAGTTATTGTTTTTTATCGTATGATGCCTTTTTACTACTGCCTTGCCACGCGCTTCGCTCAGCTTACAGGAACTCATAGCTCACCAGTGTCAGCCCCTGGGCCGGTGCCGTAGGTCCCGCCGCACTGCGGTTCTTGGCTTCCAGTACCGATCTCATGCTCTCCGGCTCCCGCTTTCCCTGGCCCACCTCCATCAAAGTCCCTGCCAGAATCCTCACCATATTGTACAAAAATCCGTTTCCGCAGACCCGGATCACAAGCTCTGCGCCCTGCTCCTCGACCCGGATGGAATAAATCGTCCGCACTGTGCTCTCCACCTGGGCCCCCGACTGGCAGAAGCTCTGAAAATCGTGCTCCCCCTCCAGAAACACTGCTGCCTGCCGCATCCTTTCCACATCCAGCGGCCGATAGGTAAAATACGAGTACAGCCTTCTCACTGGCATGGGAAACTCCGCACGATAAATCCGATATTCGTAGGTCTTTCTGCTGGCACAATACCTGGGATGCCAGTCCGGCGCCACCTCTTCCGATTTCTGGATGCGGATGTCCTCCGGCAGCCTCTGGTTCAGGGCATAGGAAATCTTTTCCGCGGGCATGGGACTCTCCGTGTCAAACACCGCGATATTGCACAGGGCATGGACCCCGGCATCCGTGCGGCTTGCGCCCATCACCTTCACAGGTTCCTTCAGCAGCTCACTCAGCGCCCTGTTCAGCTCGCTCTCAATGGTGATGCCGTTTCCCTGTATCTGCCAGCCATGGTATGCAGTTCCGTCGTAGGCCACAGTCAGCCGTATGCGCTTCTGTTCATTCCTACTGTCCATTTCTACTCTCCATTCTATCACAGGAACAGTCTGCGCCTGACATTTGCCGCCCACTCTGGTCAGACTCCGCCTGTGCCCGACATTTGCCGCCCGCTCTGGACCGGCTCCGCCTGCGCCGATTCACTTACACTCCTTAGACTGCTCCTTATATCCACAGCCACACCAGCCTTCCCACCAAAATACCGACTGCGAGATAAACCACAATGATCAGATATGCCAGCACGTCCCTTCGCTGATATATCAACGGCTTCATCTTTGTCCTGCCCTCTCCGCCCCGATAACACCGGGCTTCCATGGCCATAGCAAGATCGTTTGCCCTGCGGAAGGCAGACACAAACAGCGGCACCAGAAGGGGCACCAAAGCCTTGGCCCTCTTAAAAATATTCCCACTCTCAAAATCCGCTCCCCGGGCAATCTGAGCCTTCATGATCTTGTCCGTCTCCTCCAGCAAAATGGGAATGAATCGCAGAGCGATGGACATCATCATGGCAACCTCATGTACCGGCACTTTAAAGATCCGCAGAGGCCGCATCATTTTCTCCATGCCGTCCGTCAGATTGTTGGGCGTAGTCGTCAGGGTCATTATGGAGGAACCGATAATTAGCATGGTCAGTCTGACGGCTATTGTCACTGCCATCCACAGACCTTCCCAGGTTATGGTCAGCCTCCAGAAAGACACCAGCTCCGTACCCGGTGTGAGGAACAGATTAAAAACCACCGTGAGAAGCAGCAGGAACAAAATGGCCCGCATGCCCCGCACCATAAATCTAAACGGTACGTGGGACAGCTTGATCACAATCCCCAGAAACAAAACTGCTATAACATATCCCAAATAATGCTTGAACAGGAACAGAGAGATAATAAAAAGCAGAGTTCCCCCCAGCTTCACCCTGGGATCCAGCCTGTGAATCACGGAGTCCGTCTGATAATATTGTCCTAATGTGATATCTCTAAGCATACCGTTTTCCCATCCACTCTGTATCATCCGCCCATCTGAAGCACATGCCATCTAAAGCACATGCTCCTCTGAAACACATGCCATCTGGCAAAGCGCTCCCTGCCGTCGTAAATCATCGTGGTTCTCAACCACCTGTATCCCCCAATCAGTCCTGCTGTATCCCCTAATCAGTCCTGCTGTATCTACCAACCCAGTGCCTTCAGCACCGTCTCTGCCGCCTCATCAATGGTGGTAGCGTCCACATCCACATTCAGCCCCCTGTCCTTCAGTTGATGCAGGATATAAGTCACCTGGGGCGCAGCAAGCCCCACACTTTCCAGCTCCTTATAATGACCGAACACTTCCCTGGGCGCACCGTCGTACATAACGCTGCCCCTGTTCATCACGATGATCCGATCCACATACTCCGCCACGTCCTCCATGCTATGTGAGACCAGCAGAATCGTCATCCCCGTCTCCGTCTGCAGCTGCTTGATCTGGTCCAGGATCTCATCCCGTCCCTTTGGATCCAGTCCCGCCGTGGGCTCGTCCAGTATCAGTACCTCCGGCTTCATGGCCAACACACCCGCAATAGCCGCCCGGCGTTTCTGTCCCCCTGAAAGATCAAATGGCGATTGATAAAACAGCTCATCCGGCAGCCCAACCTTCCGCAGGGCATCATAAGCGCGCAGCTCCACCTCCCGCTTATCCAGCCCAAGGTTCTTCGGTCCAAAACAAACATCGGAGAACACATCCACCTCAAAAAGCTGATGCTCCGGATACTGAAATACCAGTCCCACACGGCTCCTCAGCTTCTTCATATCGTAATCCCTGTCGTAGATATCCTCCCCATCAACATAAATATGCCCGGAAGTAGCCTTCAACAGACCATTCAAATGCTGCACCAACGTAGATTTCCCGGACCCCGTATGCCCAATGATCCCCACAAACTGCCCATCCGGAATCTGCAGACACACATCCTTCAAAGCCGCCACCGCCAGCGGAGTATCCTCGCTATATATATAGTTCACATGATCCAATATGATCGACATCAGATCAAACTCCTCCCCGTCAACTCCTCCGCCAGCTCCTCCGCTGTCAGTATCCCATCCCGCAGCGCCACACCCCTGCGCTTCAACTCATGTGCCAACAACGTCACCTGCGGCACATCCAGCCTTAACTCCTTAAGCCTCTCCACCTGCGAAAAAATTTCCCTCGGCGTACCCTCCATGGCAATCCTTCCCTGGTCCATCACAAACACCCGGTCCGCATGAATGATCTCTTCCATATAATGTGTGATCAGGATCACCGTCACACCCTCCACCTGATTCAGTCCCCGCACCGCCCGGATCACCTCCTTGCGGCCGCTGGGGTCCAGCATGGCTGTGGGCTCATCCAGCACAATACACTTTGGATGCATGGCCAGCACGCCGGCAATGGAGACTCTCTGCTTTTGACCGCCGGAAAGCTTGTTGGGAGAATGCTTCCGATATTCATACATGCCCACCGCACGGAGACTCTCCTCCACCCGCTCCCAGATTTCTTTTGTGGGAATCCCCATGTTCTCAGGGCCAAACCCCACATCCTCCTCCACCACCTGACCGATGATCTGGTTGTCGGGATTCTGAAACACCATTCCGGCCGTCTGGCGGATCTCCCACAGCTTGTCCTCATCAGAGGTATCCATACCGTCCACCCAGACCGTACCCTCCGTGGGATTTAAGATGGCGTTGATATGCTTGGCCAGGGTGGATTTCCCGGAACCGTTGTGGCCCAGGATGGCAATGAATTCCCCCTGAGCAATATCCAGGCTTACCTTGTCCACAGCCGTGGTAATTCCCTCCACATTGCCCTCGTCATCCCGTCTGATATATTCATATACTACATCCGAAGCTTTCACAATTCCCATGATTCTCTCCAGCTGCAAGGGGCATTTTACTAACCAAATACTTGTTCCACTATATCAGATTCACTTCCGAATTACAACAGTTTCCAGGCATTTCCGCCAAAGCCTGCCGTTTACAATCTTTCTTTTCCGTGGTATGCTTAATGCTGCAGGGACAATTTCGTCCTTGAGACATTTGACAAAGAGGATAATCAAATGGATAAATCAAAACTGATAAAAATGTTTGCAATCCTGGGAGCCATCTTCCTGTTGACGTTCAGCCTTCGCAAGCTGATCATGGGAGATTCCATAAGCCTCACGGACTATGCCGAGAGTCATGCCGCCTCCGATGAGCAGACTCCTCCGCCTGGGAACAGTAATGACATAGACACACCGAATACATCGGATGATCAGGAGGAGTCAACATCTCCTGACTCTGACCCCGATGCCCTGGACCCGGAGCAATCTCCTTCCATAGAGGAGGCTGACGGCACTGTTTTCGCGTCTTCCCTGACCGGCGCCTCCTTAAACGGTGTCTCCCAGCTGGAGCAGCGCTATACCCTGCAGGAGAATTTCTACTACGAACCCCTCTCGGACAACCTCCGCCGCTACATCACCGGCGTCTCTTATCCGGCACAGACTGGCGACAGCCAGGATCTTGCGATTACCTTGGATGAGTTGTGCTATGTACACATCCTCCACTACGATTTTGACGGAAATCCCACAGAGGGCGAATTGATCTGCAACCAGTACATTGCCCAGGATCTGGTGGAAATTTTCTATGAGCTATACCGCAATGAGTACCAGCTGGAGCGTGTGCTGCTGATAGATGAATACGACGGCAGCGACGCTGCCTCCATGGAGGATAACAACACCTCCTGCTTTAATTACAGGCTGGTGAATGGCTCCACAAACCTGTCCAAACATGCTCTTGGCCTGGCTATTGATGTAAATCCCCTGTACAACCCATACGTTTCCTACAACAGCGACGGCAGTCTACATGTTTCCCCCGCCGCCGGCGAGTTTTACGCGGACCGCTCCGCCAGCTTTCCCTACAAAATTGATGAGAGTGATCTTTGCTATAAACTTTTCACCCAGCACGGTTTCATCTGGGGCGGCAACTGGAACAGCATCAAGGATTACCAGCACTTCCAGAAACCAATCAACTGAAGCGTCCAGCTATATCTTAATCTCCGTCCACTTTCCCTGGCGGAAGCGGATGGAGGCAAAGACAAATCTTGACAGCTGGTCTGCCACCACGCCAAACCAGATGCCCGTGATGCCCATTGCAAGGGTGTAGCCAAATATGTAGGAGCCCAGAGTTCGCATGACAGTGACGCTGAATGCGGAAGCTATCGCCGTGTAAAGGGTATCCCCCGCTCCCCTCAGACATCCCATATAGATTACCTGGGCAATCTGCAGCACCACCACGAAAATGATCACGTGCATAATGCTGACACCTATGTCCACAATTTCCTTATCTTCTTTAAAGAACAGCTGCATCAGCGGCCTTGCTCCAAAGAAGTATACCACAGACAATACTACCGAAATGATCCCGCCTATCATGCGGCAGGTCCTGCCGTAATCCTTTGCCTTTTCCGGCTGATTTGCCCCAAGACTGTAACCGATCAACGCCACAGCGGTGGCCTGCAATCCATCCCCAAAGGAGAAGGACAGGCCCATGATATTCATGCCCACCTGATGGGCCGCCATCGCCGCCGTTCCCTGGTCTGCCGCCATAATGGCCGTCAACATAAAACCGATCCGCATGAGTACCTGCTCCGCAAACACGCTGTACCCCACCTTCACAATATTCCTCAGCGCATCAAAGGTGGGCACAAGTTTCTCACGGAAGATCAGCGGAATACTCACAAAGTTATCTTTTTTCCAGACGGAAGCCAGACTCATGATACTGGCAACCACCGTACCAAGAACCGTTGCCAACGCAGCACCCCTGATTCCCAGAGCTGGAAAACCCAAGTGTCCCCCGATCAGAAGGTAGTTCGCCACGATATTCACACCGCTGGACACCAGATTCGTGCGCATAGTAATCCGGGTATTCCCGGCGCCTCGCTGGGCGGAATTTACACCCATCTGAATGCAGTTGAAGATCATGCCGCCCATGATGATCTGAAAGTACAGCACCGCACTGCTGTGGGTCACCTCCTCTGAGCCGCAGAACCGGATAATGGGGTCTGCAAATACCACCAGCAAAATACTGAACAGAACCGCCATGATCAGAATAAACACCATAAAGGTGGAGAATATCCTGTTTGCCTCCTCGCGCCTGCCTTCTCCCTTTCTCCTCGCCACCAGCGCCGAAATTGCCACATTGGCGGCAAAAAACAGGGCAAGACCCAGGAATTTTGGCTGAGTGGTCAACCCCACCGCAGCCACCGCATAGGAACCCATGGAACTCACCATAAGCGAGTCTATCAGGCCCGCCAGCGCTGTAAAAAATGACTCCAGCATAGCTGGCCATGCCATACTCAGGGTTTTCAGGATGTCTTCTCTGCTATATCGCAGCTTCAACTTGTTTGCCATCATTTCTTCACTTCAAGCTTCTTTCCTAAAAAGAGGGAGCACCAACGTATTATCATACATCGGTCCTCCCCACATTTCATTGTTTCAAGTGTCCTTAAACTAACTCAAGAACTACTTCCATAGCTGCATCGCCCTTACGCTGGCCAATCTTGACAATTCTGGTGTAGCCGCCCTTGCGGTCCGCATACTTGGGAGCGTACTCGTCGAAAAGCTTTGCCACCAGATCCACTTCCTTGGTGTTTTTCTTCCTGCCCGCTGCCTCTGTGGGAACCTCCACAACAGGATAAAGCACCTTCAGCATCTGACGTCTCGCATGGGTTCTGGAGGGCAGATCCTTCTTGATCTCCTTCTCCACCTCGTCGTAAACGGTAACGGTAACGCCGTTGTCAATCCTCAGGACCTTGCCGTCCTTGTCGCGGTGAGTCTCAGAGAGCACCTTCTTTGTGTCCTTGTCAACAATCTGCTTTACCCTCTTGCCGTCCTTGTCCTTGCGGGCAACCTTGGTGGTAACCTTGACGGTCTCAAAGTTATCCTTCTCCTTCACAGCCAGGGCGATCAGTCCGTCAGCAATCTTCTGGACTTCCTTAGCCTTAGCCTCAGTGGTGATGATCCTTCCGTTATGGATCAATGCGGTCACCTGGTTTCTCAGTAACGCTTTTCTCTGGTCAGATGTTCTGCCAAGTTTTCTGTACTTTGCCATGATAAATTTTCCTTTCTCCATTCATGGTACATCCGGCCACGCGCTTTGGACTTACTTACCGAATGCTTATTTCATTTTCCATTTAGAGATGAACCGCAGACGAACCCATCGGATTTACCGCCTGCGGAATATCCTACATACAAAAACTATTCTTCGCTGGAATTCAGCGACAATCCAAGCTCCTTAAGCTTGGTCAGCACCTCCTCGAGGGACTTGCGGCCCAGATTGCGGACCTTCATCATATCCTCGGAGGTCTTGTTGCACAGCTCTTCCACAGTGTTGATACCCGCCCTCTTCAGGCAGTTATAAGAACGAACGGAAAGCTCAAGCTCGTCGATGCTCATCTCAAGCACCTTCTCCTTCTCGTCGTCCTCCTTCTCGATCATAACCTCTGCCGTCTTAGCATTCTCGGAGAGATCGATGAAAAGGCTTAAGTGCTCACTGAGCACCTTCGCTGCCAGGCTTACAGCCTCGTCAGGAACCAGGGTTCCATTGGTGAATACATCGAGCGTCAGCTTATCATAGTCTGTGATCTGTCCCACACGGGTATTCTCCACAGTCACATTTACCCTCTCCACGGGAGTATAGATGGAATCGACCGCAATCACACCGATGGGCAGCTCATCATGTTTGTTCCTGTCAGAGCTCACATAGCCGCGTCCTCTTGTGATTGTCAGCTCCATGAAGAGCTTTGCATCCTTACCGCTCAAAGTGGCGATCACAAGATCGGGGTTCAGGATTTCAATATCCTGATCCACCTGGATATCAGATGCATGTACAACACCCTCACCCTCATACTCAATATATGCTGTCTTCGCTTCGTTGGTCTCGCTGTTGTTTTGGATGGCAAGGCTCTTGATGTTCATGATGATCTCAGTCACATCTTCCTTCACGTTAGGCACGGAACTGAATTCATGCAGCACGCCTTCAATCTTTACCTGGCTTACCGCCGCACCGGGCAGTGAGGAAAGCATGATCCTTCTCAGGGAATTACCCAGCGTAATTCCATATCCTCTTTCCAAAGGCTCAACGACAAATCTGCCGTATTTCTTGTCTTCTGAAATCTCAACAACCTCAATATTAGGTCTCTCAAAATCAAACACTGCGAATACCCTCCTTTTTGAATGTTTAAATAAGACACAAGCGCTCCGAGACCACGGCGGCCGCCATAAACCGGCACACATATGACCTCAGAGGCCAGCAGAGCTTACTTGGAGTACAACTCGACAATAAGCATCTCATCCACAGGAACATCGATCATCTCTCTGGTGGGAAGATTCTTGATTGTTCCCTTGAAGTTCTCAATATCAACATCCATCCACTCAGGTACCAGTCTTCCGCTGGTCACCTCTGCAATGTCCTTATACCTCTGCATGGACTTGGCCTTTTCTTTAATTTCAATCACATCACCGGCCTTGATCAGGTAGGAAGGAATGTTTACCACCTTGCCGTTTACCAGCACATGCTTGTGGCCAACAACCTGTCTTGACTCTCTTCTGGTCCTTGCAAAACCCATTCTGAACACTACATTGTCCAGTCTGCTCTCCAGCATTACCATCAGATTTTCACCCGTGGTGCCCTTCATTCTGTCGGCCTTCTCATAATAGTTTCTGAAAGGCTTCTCCAGCACGCCATAGATGAACTTTGCCTTCTGCTTCTCCCGAAGCTGCAGGCCATACTCACTGACCTTCTTGCCTGCTCTCAGGTTCTGTCTGTTAGATTTTTTATCATACCCCAGCTGGGAAGGCTCCAGACCTAAGGCTCTGCATCTTTTTAATACAGGTACGCGATTTACTGCCATTTTCTCATTTTCCCTTCTTTATTGTTTACAGTACCGCTTACGCAGCACTTTCATCCAACCACGCCGCTCCAGGCGGCCCTACACTAACAGGACAAACTCTTCGGATTCCCGGGAAGAACACTATTCTTAAATTCACTTGCCCGAAATCTGGAAGAACGCTGCCCTTGCGTTCACTTTCTTGAATTCTGGAAGAACGTTATCCTTGCGGTCACTTTCTCGAATTCTGGAAGAACGCTGTCCTTGCATTCACTTTCTCGAATTCTGGAAGAACGCTGCCCCTGCGTTCTTCCGCGCGAAGAAGGCATCTCTGATGCCGTAGAATTTCTTAGGCGGCGTCCTTTGACGCCTTAGAAATTCTCTTCACGCTAGACGCGGCGTCTCTTAGGAGGACGGCATCCGTTGTGAGGAACGGGTGTCACGTCGCGAATGCTTACTACCTCAAGACCGCATGCAGATAGTGCTCTGATCGCAGCCTCGCGTCCTGAACCAGGACCCTTTACAAATACGTCTACGGATTTCAGTCCATGTACCAGAGCAGCCTTGGTAGCTGTCTCTGCTGCCATCTGTGCAGCATATGGAGTAGATTTCCTTGAACCTTTAAATCCCAGACCACCGGCACTTGCCCAGCTGAGAGCATTACCCTCTGTGTCAGTCAGGGTAACGATCGTATTGTTAAAAGAAGACTGGATATGTGCCTGTCCGCGTTCAACGTTTTTCTTAACGCGCTTCTTAGTTACTTTCTTTGCAACCTGTTTAGCCATGTTTTAAACTAACCTACTTTCTTGTTTTTCTGGAATCCGTTTGATTCCACTTTACAGTTACTTCTTTTTGTTTGCTACAGTTCTCTTGGGGCCCTTGCGGGTTCTCGCGTTGTTCTTGGTATTCTGTCCGCGGACAGGAAGACCCTTACGATGACGGATACCGCGATAGCAGCCTATCTCCTGAAGTCTCTTGATGTTCAGAGCGACCTCACGTCTTAAGTCACCCTCCACCGTAACATTCAGCTTCTCGATAGCCTCACTGATCTTTTTCACTTCGTCGTCGGTCACGTCCCTTACCCTGGTATCGGGATTTACGCCCGCCTCCGCCAGGATTTTGTTGGCGGTAGGTCTGCCGATGCCATAGACATAGGTCAAACCAATCTCAATTCGTTTCTCTCTTGGTAAGTCTACACCTGCGATACGAGCCATTTACATTTCCTCCATTTTCCTTGCGTCTTACGCATTTTGCAAAAAATTGCATTGCACACTGTTGGTCTGTTTGCTGTGTGCCAACTCGTTACTAAGTTGATTGGGGCTTTCACCCAACCGGACACAATCCTCTCATCCGATCTTTCCACAGCATATGTTCGTCACTTTACGACAAAATGCGCTTACGCATTTTGTCCGGTGGAACATAGTTTTTCTTACATTGCGTACTTTGCAATGTTAGAAAAACTTTTCACCGTGGTATCAACAAGTAATCTCCCTGCAAGCTCTATATCCCAGTTCTATGTTATCAATGCCCCGCCACACGGTAGTGCATTGGTTCAGCCGCACATAATAACCGGACAAGAACTCACTTAACTTAAGCAGCCCCTTTCAAGGCTTTCCCAAGCGGTGATTATCCCTGTCTTTGCTTATGCTTCGGATTTTCGCAGATTACTCTGATGCGTCCTTTTCTCTTGATGATCTTGCACTTTTCGCAGATCGGTTTTACTGATGATCTAACCTTCACGTTAAACCCTCCTTTCAAAAAAGACCGTTTTATATTATAACACAGGGGTCACCGGCTGGCAACCCCTTTTTTTGCAAAATTACTTATCTCTCCAAATAATCCGCCCCTTGCTCAGATCATAAGGAGACAACTCCAGGGTCACACGGTCACCGGGAAGAATTCGGATAAAGTTCTGGCGCAGCTTGCCGCTGATGTGTGCCAGCACGCGGTGTCCGTTCTCCAGCTCCACCTGAAACATGGTGTTGGGCAGCTTCTCCACAACCGTTCCTTCGATTTCAATCACATCACTTTTTGACATATAACTCCTCCGTTTGATTCCTGTTATTTTAGATTATATTGCTTGATTGCGAACTTGATCTCCTCATCGCGGACCTGGCCGCCGGCTGCAAGCCGCTCCCGCAGCCCTTCCTCCACCGAACTGTTCACCGGCTGTATATGCCTGCGGCGCTTTTTCTTGGGCGTCTCCAGCAGTTTCAGACGACCGTCACACAGATACACAAAATCGCCTTCCACCGCGGTCACCACGTAAAGAGTTCCCTTATCGTGTCCGGCCTTAGAGGTTACAAACTGTCCTATCATAGTTCCTCTGCTTTCTTATTTCCATAGAACCTTTTTAGTATAGGGTCAGGATTTCCGGATCACCCTCCGTGATCAGGATCGTATTTTCATAATGTGCCGACCAGGAGCCATCCTCCGTCACCACCGTCCAGTCATCATCCAGCCACTCCACATCCGCCCTGCCCATATTGATCATGGGTTCTATACAGATGGTCATGCCTGCCCGCAGCTTTGGCCCCCGCTTGATCTGTGCAAAATTAGGTACCTGAGGATCCTCATGGAGCTTGGTTCCTATGCCGTGTCCCACCAGTTCACGGACGATTCCATAGCCAAACGGCTTGATATAGGCGTCAATGGCGTTGGAAATTTCATGTAAATGATTGCCTGCCCTGGCCTTTTTTATACCTTCAAAGAAACTTTGTCTTGTGGCGTCGATCAGCTGTTTTGCTTCCGCACTGATCTGGCCCACTCCGAAGGTCCTTGCCATATCTGAATGATAGCCCTGATAGATCAATCCAGCATCCAGGCTGACGATATCGCCCTCCTTAAGAAAATGATTCTTCCTTGGAATACCGTGCACCACCTCGTCGTTCACTGACACGCAGATGGATGCCGGATAACCATTATAATGAAAGAAGTTCGGGATGCACCCATGCTGACGGATCAGCTGATCTCCCAAAATATTGATCTCCATGGTGGAGATACCGGGACGGATCGCTTTCTCCAGATTTTGAAATACGTCTGCAAGCAGTCTGCAGGACTCCCGCATCAACAGGATCTCCCTTTCAGTCTTAATCGCAATAGCCATGACTACATTACTTCCTTTCAGACATGGTTTCAACCCAGAATATCGGTGATAGCCTTAAAGACATCCTGCATATCTACAGTGCCGTCCACCGTCTTCAACACGCCCTTTTTGGTGTAGAAATCGATCAGGGGCTGAGTCTGGTCATGGTAGACCTTCAAACGGTTCTGGACAGTCTCGGGCTTGTCATCGTCACGGAGGATCAACTCACTTTCACAGGTATCGCACACACCTTCGACCTTTGGCGGAATATGCTCAATATGGTATGTAGCGCCACATTTCACACAGGCGCGCCTGCCGGACATTCTTCTCACGATATTTTCGTCCGGGACATCCACATTGATGGCGTAATCAATCTCCTCACCCTGCTTCGTCAGCGCCTCGTCCAACACCTGGGCCTGAGGAATGGTGCGTGGGAACCCATCAAGCACGTAGCCGTTTTTGCAATCCTCCTGGGCAACTCTGTCCAGCAGAATCCTGACTGTCAGTTCATCCGGTACAAGCTGTCCCTGATCCATGTACTTCTTTGCTTCCATTCCCAGTTCTGTACCGTTCTTGATATTGGCACGGAAAATGTCTCCTGTAGAAACGTGCGGCACCTGATACTTCTCCGCAATCAGCTTTGCCTGGGTCCCTTTGCCCGCACCGGGCGCCCCCAACATGATAATTTTCATCTTTTCCTCTCATTCTGCCGTTTCGCGGCCTGATACAAACGCTTATCTCCTGTCCGTCGCAGCGGACATCCAGTTAACTTAGTCCAGGAACTTAAAAATAGAGAAATGAGACCGGGCAGTAATTTGCCCGATCTCGTAACCCGTTATTATTTCTCCAGGAAGCCCTTATAATTTCTGACGAGCATCTGAGATTCCACCTGTTTCATCGTCTCCAGCACAACGCTGACGATGATGATGAGGCTGGTGCCGCCGAAGGATACACTGGCTTTAAATACGCCGCTGAAGATATAGGGGATCACCGCGATAATGGTGAGACCCACCGCACCCACGAACACGATGTAATTCAGCATCTTGTTCAGGTAATCGCTGGTAGGCTTTCCGGGTCTGATACCGGGAATAAAGCCGCCCTGCTTCTTCATATTATCGGCAATCATCAACGGATTGAAAGTGATGGAGGTGTAAAAGTAAGCAAAAAAGATGATCAGCACTATATACACCAACAATCCGATGGAATACTTTGGCTGGCTCGGATTACACCAGAGGTTGGAATTCATATATCTTAATATCTCACTCCATACACCCGTTTCCGAAACCCCTACAAACTGGGATATAATGAGGGGTGTCTGAAGAATGGACTGTGCAAAGATCACAGGAATCACGCCGGCAGTATTTACCTTCAGCGGAATGTTGGAGGTCTGTCCGCCCACCATCTTCCTGCCCTGCACCTTGTTGGCATACTGAACGGGAATTCTACGCACTCCGTCATTTAAGATAATGACAAGCACCACCATGCCAATGATGATGGCAAAAATGATCACCGCTGCCAACAATCCTGAGGCTGGAGCGCCTTCATTAAATTTGGTGACCACAAACATCTCGAACAAATTGCCAATATCCTGAGGCAGTCTGGAGATGATGTTGATGACCAGAACAATGGAAATACCGTTTCCGATGCCTTTTTCTGTAATCCGCTCGCCGACCCACATCAGGAACGCACTGCCCGCAGTCAGTGTTGCCACTGCAGTCACTATGCTCAGTGCTCTCTGCCCGGTGGTCATGGTCAGGTAGCCGGCCAAAAGGCCCTGCCTGCCAAAGCCAACTGACATTGCCGTGGACTGGATCAGTGCCAGAGCAATGGTCACATATCTTGTGATAGATGCAATCTTCTTCCTTCCATCTTCGCCGTCACGCTGCATCTCTTCCAGCTTGGGAATCGCAATGGTGAGCAGCTGCATAATGATGGAAGATGTGATATAGGGTGTAATATTCAACGCCAGGATTGACATGTTGACAAACGATCCACCCGTAATCGCATCAAAGAAACCAAACGCACCCTCCGCCTGAGAAAAAAGCTGTCCAATGACTGAACTGTCTATGCCCGGTGTGGGCAGCTGTGACCCGATACGGATCACAACCAGCATTGCAAAGGTAAATAAAATCTTGTTTCTTATCTCTTTGATCTTGAATGCGTTTTTTAGTGTGGTAAACATTACATCACCTCTGCTGTTCCACCAAGAGCCTCAATCTTCTCCTTTGCAGATGCACTGAATGCGTCTACCTTTACATTGAGCTTTTTGGTAAGTTCTCCATTTCCGAGTACCTTCACCCCATCTCTGGGATTCTTGACAATACCAGCTTCAATCAATGCATTTACATCCACGGTTGCGCCATCTTCAAAACGCTCTAACACGCCTAAGTTGATTGCTACAATTTCCTTCGTATTCCTGTTGGTGAATCCTCTCTTGGGAATACGTCTGTACAGAGGCATCTGGCCGCCCTCGAAACCGGGTCTGGGTGCTCCGGAACGAGCCTTCTGTCCCTTATGGCCCTTGCCTGCGGTCTTTCCGTTTCCGGAAGCATGGCCGCGGCCTCGCCTAAAGTTATCACTATGCTTAGAACCCTCTGCAGGTCTCAAATTGGATAATTCCATCTCTAACACCTCCGTTCCTTATACTTCTTCAACCTTCAATAAATGTCCCACCAGACGGATCTGTCCTCTGGTGGCATCATTATCAGGGAGCACTACAGATCTGCCGATCTTGCGCAGTCCCATAGACTCAACGATTGCCTTGTTCTTCGGTACAGCGCCGATGGTGGACTTTACCAAAGTGATCTTTAACTTCTTATCTGCCATTGCTCTTGCTCTCCTTTCAAAAGTGCCTTAAGCTAAAACTTCTTCCACAGACTTGCCGCGGCTCTTCGCAACTTCCTCGGGAGCCTTCAGCTGGCTTAAGCCCGTGATAGCCGCCAGGACAACATTCTGCTTGTTGTTGGAGCCAAGAGACTTGGTACGGATATTCTTAATGCCTGCAAGCTCGCAAACAATACGAACAGGACCGCCCGCGATAACGCCGGTACCTTCCGGTGCCTTCTTTAAGAGTACATTTGCAGAACCGTACTTGCCGATAAAGTCATGGGTAATGGAGTTGTTCTCATCCAGAGGGATCTCAACCAGATGCTTCATCGCATCTTCTTTGCCCTTGCGGATTGCCTCGGGAATTTCTACTGCCTTGCCCAGTCCTGCACCCACATGGCCGTTGCCGTCACCTACAACCACAAGTGCGGTGAAACGCATGTTGCGGCCGCCCTTTACGGTCTTGGTAACACGCTTGATGGTAACAACCTTGTCACTTAACTCAAACTGGCTTGCATCTATGATCGTGTGTTTCATGGTGTGTTCCTCTTCCTTTCCTAGAATTCCAAGCCAGCTTCTCTGGCTGCGTCAGCTAATGCTGCAATCTTACCCTGGTATATAAAGCCGCCTCTGTCAAAAACAACTTCCTTGATGCCCTTTTCCACGGCTCTCTTGCCGATGACAGTTCCCAGATATGCTGCTGCATCAACGTTATTGGTCTTTGTCAGCTCTGCCTTGATCTCTTTCTCAAGAGTGGAAGCGGATACTAATGTATTCCCAACAGTATCGTCGATAATTTGAGCATACATATGATTATTGCTTCTGAACACTGCAAGACGGGGTCTCTCTGCAGTCCCACTGAAGCGGTTACGAATTCTCATGTGCTTTTTCACACGAACGTCTTTTCTTGATTCCTTTTTAACCATCTTCATACTCTCCTTATCTGTTATTTCTTACCAGTCTTACCAACTTTACGTCTGATGGTCTCGTCGGCATACTTGATACCCTTGCCCTTGTAAGGCTCAGGTCTTCTCTTGTCTCTGATCTCTGCTGCGAACTGGCCAACCTTTTCCTTGTCGATACCCTTGACAATGATCAGGTTCTGTCCTTCCACAACAGTTTCGATACCTTCGGGATCCTCCATCTCAACGGGATGGGAGTATCCGAGGTTCAGGGTCAGCTTCCTGCCGGACTTAGCGGCTCTGTAACCCACACCGTTTACCTCCAGCTTCTTCTCAAAGCCGTCGGTAACGCCCACTACCATGTTGTTTACAAGGGTTCTGGTCAGGCCGTGAAGAGACTTCATCTTCTTCAGGTCGTTGGGTCTATTCACCTGCACCTCAGCGCCCTCTACCTTGATCTCCATTTCGCTGGGCAGCACTCTCTCGAGCGTACCCTTGGGACCCTTTACGGTCACCTTGTTATTTTCTGCAACCTCCACAGTCACACCTGCGGGGATCGCGATTGGCATTCTACCTATACGTGACATGCCCGTACCTCCTACTTATTACTTATACTTAAAAATTTATTGTTACCTGTTTTGTACTTGAAGCAAATCGTCTTGAAAACCAGCTGTTGTACTTTTGGGGTTTCCGCGAGTCCATCCCGAAAACCGTCTGCTCCACAGCCGCCGCGGCTCCGCCGCTCTACGTTTTCTCGATGTATGGAAAGTAAAAATCAAATACTCCGATGAGCAAAGGGCGCTTATCTCCGTTTTTGTTTTTTATGCTCCCTACCATACAAATGCCAGTACTTCGCCGCCAACCTGCAGCTCGCGCGCCTTCTTGTCAGTGATCACGCCCTGGTTGGTGGAGATGATGGCAATGCCTAAGCCACCGAGAACTCTGGGCAGATCTTCCTTGTTCACATACATACGACGGCCAGGCTTGGAAATCCTCTTTAATCCGGAAATGATCTTCTCGGACTTATCCGGACCGTACTTCAGCGTAATGTGAATAGTCTTAAACTTGCCGTCCTCGATCACGTCATACTTGGCAATATACCCCTCATCCAAAAGGATCTGCGCGATTGCCAGCTTCATCTTGGAGGCAGGTACGTCAACTGTATCATGTTTTGCAGTGTTCGCATTACGGATTCTTGTAAGCATATCTGCAATAGGATCACTCATTGTCATTGTTTTCTCCTCCTTCTTACCAGCTTGCCTTCTTGATTCCGGGAATCTCACCCTTGTAGGCCAGTTCGCGGAAGCAAACTCTGCAGATTCCGTACTTTCTTAAATAAGCGT
>JAFLRN010000119.1 GCA_022511385.1 Acetatifactor sp. | reverse complement strand
TAGGCTCGAAAGTACCTCGCCAAGTGCCGACGTGTTTTTAACAGTCTGCCGGAGGGACATTGCCAGGGCTGGGCTGGTTACTGTATAGTTGAAATAATTGTAGAGTTGAAATAATATTTATATAATGTCTCCTTCACCGGTTTCAGGCATCGGGTGGTGGGTGTGCCCTCACAAACAATTCAGCGGAGCGTTGCCGCGTTTTGCGCGAGCATTGAGCCGAACGCAGGCGCTTGCGCATGCACTTGGCGAAAGCCGCGGCAGTGAGCGATGAGCGAACTGTGGGAACATGCCCACCGCACGATGCCGTCACTTGCGGAAAACTGACAGTGAATAGCAGCAAATTCGGTAAAGAAATGGCAAAGAAATAGCGAAATTCACACAACAAAACACTTGCGGCAGGTTGAAAACTATTATATAGTAATATGGAAAATAATCTGTGTGGTCCCACGCATGTCAAAGATTAAAATATTACAAGATTACAAGGAGAGGTACTGCTATGTCTGTTAATGAAAAAGCCCTTGAAATGCACGAAAAATGGAATGGAAAGCTGGAGACGGTCTCTAAAAGTCCGGTGAAGTCCAGGGATGATCTGGCTATCGCTTACACCCCGGGTGTGGCTGAGCCCTGCAATGTCATCGCAAAGGATAAGGAGGCCGCCTACAAATATACTATGAAGGCCAATACGATAGCCGTCGTATCCGACGGAAGCGCCGTTTTGGGGCTTGGTAACATTGGACCTCACGCTGCTATGCCTGTTATGGAAGGAAAGGCTGTGCTGTTCAAGGAGTTTGGCGGGGTGAATGCCGTGCCCATCTGTCTGGACACACAGGATACGGAAGAAATCATCAAGGCTGTGACCTGGCTTGCCCCCGGCTTTGGCGGCATTAACCTTGAGGATATCAGCGCACCCCGGTGCTTTGAAATAGAAGAAAGGCTGAAGGCTACCTTGGACATTCCTGTCTTTCACGACGACCAGCACGGCACCGCCATCGTGGTGCTGGCTGCCATTATCAACAGCCTGAAGGTGATCGGCAAGAAGAAAGAGGACTGTAAGGTAGTGATAAACGGTGCTGGAAGCGCGGGAGTGGCCATCGCAAAGCTGCTTCTGTCCTATGGCATCCCCAATATCGTCATGTGCTCCAGAAAGGGAATCCTTTCAAAATCCACGGAAGGTTTGAATTGGATGCAGCAGAAAATGACCGATATCACAAATTTGGACAACCTGACCGGAACATTGGCCGACGCCATGAAGGGCGCGGATATCTTTGTGGGTGTCTCCGCCCCCAACACAGTGACAAAGGAAATGGTCGCTTCCATGAACAAGGATGCTGTCATCCTGGCCATGTCAAACCCCATCCCGGAGATCATGCCTGATGACGCAAAGGCTGCGGGTGCAAGAATCGTTGGTACAGGCCGCAGTGACTTCCCCAATCAGGTCAACAATGTGGTGGCATTCCCCGGCATCTTCAAGGGCGCGCTGGAAGGCCGCGCTCCCCAGATCACCGAGGAGATGAAGCTGGCTGCCGCTGAGGCGATCGCAAGCCTGGTGCCTGAAAATGAGTTGAACGAGGAAAATATCATGCCTGAGGCCTTCAACCCGAAGGTGGCGGAGCTTGTGGCTGAGGCTGTGAAGTCCCATATCCACTGATTTTCCCTCTGGAGGAGTTTATGTCTGAACCAAACTGGTACGGCAAGCCCTATTATTCCCTTGACGCTTACTGCAGGGAACAGTTTGGCCGCAAATGCTACAAGGTGGCCCTGAATGCCCATATGACCTGTCCCAACCGGGACGGCACCCTGGGCACTCGGGGCTGTATGTTCTGTAGCGCCGGCGGCAGTGGGGAGTTTGCGGTGGAGGTTGGAAGCTGCGGCAGCGGCTGGCTCGCTGTGAATCCCGAGAATTTCCTGCCAGACCAGAATGCCCTGGCAGATTTGGATGGACAGCTACGGAAGGGAATCCAGCTAATCGAAGGAAAACTTAGAATACGCCCAGATACAGATAAACCTGGAAATCAACCGGATACTGATAAACCGGGAAGTCCACTGAATGCCGAGAATCTGATGGGACATTACGACAAGAATAGGGAAAGATCAGAGCCCCCAGGTATCATTGCATATTTTCAGGCATACACCAATACCTATGCCCCCGTCGCTTATCTGGAACAAATTTTTTCTCAGGCGCTCTCCCATCCCCTGGTCTGCGGCATCTCCATCGCCACCAGGCCGGATTGCTTTCCTCACGAAGTACTGTCACTGTTAGCTACTCTAAGACAGCGTTATTTGAACAAGTTTATCTGGGTGGAACTGGGACTTCAGACCATCCACGGGCATACGGCCGACTTTATCCGCAGGGGATACGACCTGACCTGTTTCGAGCGGTCAGTGGCGTCTTTGCAGGCCTTAAATATCCCTGTGATCGTCCATGTGATCCTGGGGCTGCCCGGAGAGGGACGGTCACAGATGTTGGAAACGATTTCCTATTTAAACGGACTGGGAATCTTCGGCGTGAAGCTTCAGCTGCTCCATGTGCTGGAGGGCACAGATCTTGCGGAGCTTTATTCAAAAGGAGATTTTGCCGTCCTGGACAAAGAAGAATATCTCGATATTCTGGTGGACTGTCTGGAGCATCTATCGCCAAAAATCGTGGTGCACAGGGTCACAGGAGACGGACCGAAGCGGATCCTGATCGCGCCAACATGGAGCGGAAACAAGCGCGATGTGCTGAATTCCCTGCACAGGCTCATGAGAGAGCGAGATGCCAGACAGGGAAGGCTGCTTGATTAATGAAAAACAGAATCCCCTACGCAGATCATCCGGGAATAAGGCGAGGTAGATTATAAACAATAAGTCCCTTTTTACATTTGTGTTGTAAGTAGACGAAACGTGATTTTATCGAAATAAATAGTAGACTAAAATTATTTTGGAGAATCATAAAAATGATTAGGCAAAAATTGATGGAACTATTATCACTTGAGTACAATTGTAATCCGGATGATTTCTTGAAATCGAACAATGTTCTTACTGTTTCAGAACTGCATGAGGGCAGACGAGTCTATTCATCCGAAAAAAGCTTTTTCCATATGATGACGATGGGTGAAAATGCTGTAGTGACTGCCGATGAGTGTTTGCAGGATTTTCTTGGAGCTTATATTGCTGGAAGGCCAGGGATTTATCTTTTTGAAATACCAAATCTTTTGCCTGTTGAGCGTGAATTGAATAAGTACGGTTATACGCTCACACAAACATACCATATGTTTTTATCGTGTAGGCAGGTCAAGGCCGAGAAAAAATATCCTGTAAAATGGTTCTTTGAGGATGAAATACATAGTTTTTACGGCGATGAGCGATTTCCAAATGCAATTTGTCCGGAATACAAGCCCGAACGTCCCGACAGGATAGCTGTCTGTGCCTATGACGGAGATACAATAATGGGAATGGCGGGTTGTTCCGAGGACGCTCCGCACTGGCAACAGATCGGCATTGATGTTTTGCCTGAATATCGCTCAAAAGGAGTAGGAACATATCTTGTAACCCTCCTTAAAAATAAAGTTATAAAGTGTGGAAATATTCCGTTTTATGGTACTTCTGTTTCAAATTATAATTCATGGAATATTGCATTAAACTGCGGATTTAGGCCAACTTGGTTAGAAATTGGAGCAAAAAAATGTGAATAATCTGTCTGCATTTCCATTGCGTTTTACGCTTGAAAAACACAAACACTTCTTTACTGACCTTATCAATCTTCTGGTCAGGGACGAAAAAGAGAAACTCCATGTATTTCGCCCCTATTTCGCCCCTTCTTATTTGTACAATACTTATTTATATTCCATCAGAATACGCCATCATTTTTCGTATAAGCCAATGTTCTATCTCTGCAGCGGTTTCCTCCGGGGTTTTGTCATCCACCTTCAGCAGTTCATAATGTGTATTGCCAATCTTATTATGCTCTAAAAAATACTTGTTGTAGTCCAGAGAACTATGAATCCATTCGACATCCTTTATACCTCTTCCATCGGTCATCCTGCTTTTCAGTTGTTCGTCCGAGCAGACAAGTGCAAGGCAGGCTATTTCACTGAAATAACGATTTCCACTTGCGATGGATAGCTTGTCAATGTTCCCTGCCTTTGTCCATACCACCGGCTTACCGCACTGCATAACATTTCTGGAAAAATAAAAAATCTGCTCCGTCCGGTTTAATGCATCCTCCTCCGTTCCGTGGGGCATAATGTTATAAAACATATCCGCATCCAGAACAATAAAGTCCTGCGTTTTTCTCTGTAGAATTCGTGCCGCCGTTGTTTTACCCACTCCACTGGCCCCTGTGATAAAAAACAGTGGGAATTTCAAATAATCCCACTTTGAACCACAGATGGGACAAACTATTGACTGTTCTACTATGTCTTTATTCCATGTTCCGTTTCCGCAATGTAAACATACTTCAATCATTTTTTTACCCCATATTTTTTTGCATTTTTTCCATTTATTTCATTGATTCCCTGTAACTTTCACTCTTGATGATTATTCCCTTTTCAACCGATTCCATTTCCCGCTTATTTCAGACATATTCCTATCATATCTGTCACTTCATATCTTTTCACGTGTCTTCCAGCACACCGCCCATGCTTTGGAAATTCCTAGCTGTCTGTACATTTCCAGACGATGCCTGCCATCGTTTACCCGGATACCGTCTTCTGAGTACTCCAAAATGAGTGGCGGTGTATCCCATTCTCCGTAAGCATCCTTCATTCGATTCACTACTTGAAAGAAATAGGCAATATCATTATCCCTTGTCAAATACTCAGGCGCACCGGACTGAATTTCTTCCAGCAACTTCAACTCTATCTCCACAGGCCCCCAATATTGTCTGGGTTCCTTTAATAAGCCGTCTGCCAAAGCCACATTATGACCATCACCCCGTAAAAACAGCTGCAGCCATTCTTCTATACATCCGCGATTTGCATATTCCATTGCTGCCTGTAATGTTCCGTAAATCATCCTTTCTCCCTCCTTTGCCGCATTACCTCGTACATCATAACGGAAGCTGCACAGCTGACATTAAAAGAAGATGCACAAGATCCCTCATTCATTGGAATAGTCAACAACCCGTCACAATACGTCTTAAAGGCCTGACATAGCCCAGTGGTTTCGTTTCCTATCATCAGCACAAGAGGTCCCTGCAGCATTGCCTCATAGACGGTTTGCTGCTTGTGCGCCGTGCTTCCGACAACACGTATTTCGGGGTATTTCTCCCGCAGCACATCTAAATATCGGAAAAGCGTCTCATTCTCCGCCACTCGCATGACCGGTAACCGAAAGAAGGATCCCATTGTAGCAGTAATCACCTCCGGGTCATACATATCCACACCGTGTCCCGTCAATAGCAGTGCATCCACTCCAAATGCCTCACAGGAGCG
>JAFLRN010000118.1 GCA_022511385.1 Acetatifactor sp. | reverse complement strand
GTTGCATTACTGTTTATTTGTCAAGGTGCAATGGTGAACAAGGCTGTTCACCTGTTTGTCTGTCTCCAAGTGGGACAGCTTTATTAAGATATCACAGCTGTACTCGACTTGTCAACAACTTTTTTCCTTATATTTTGTAATCTCTCGATTACACTGTTGTCTAAGTTTTCTACCCGACAACGAAAATGAGTATAACATCCGCCAGGACTCTTGTCAACAGTCTTTTACGGTTTTTTTCGAGATTTTTAAACAATTTTTTCAAAAACAAGAAAATGCCCTATTTCAGGGCATTTTCAAACATTTTGTGGTTGAATTTCTATAACAATTGACTGTATACAACATTA
Organism: Acetatifactor sp.; assembly: GCA_022511385.1. Classification (GTDB taxonomy): domain Bacteria; phylum Bacillota; class Clostridia; order Lachnospirales; family Lachnospiraceae; genus Acetatifactor. The sequence continues at coordinate 5,119 of JAFLRN010000118.1, read as the reverse complement.
AATGAACTGAATTGTACATGTTTTTGTGTCATTTTTCAGATTTAATGAGATAGAAGTAAGGTTATCCGCCATCTCCGAATCAATTTCGATCACAAGCACTGTCGTCGTACTCTCTCCTACCGGAATTGTGCCCTTGAAAGTGGCAAAATCATTCTCCAGCATTGTCAACAATGCCCTACGAGTATAATCTCCATTGACCGTAATCCGAAATATGGGCTCCAGTTTTAACAGATCAAGGGACTGATCCTGAGTCGTGGTGTTGGAAACAGAAAAGCTGAGCACAAGAAGCTTTTTTCCTTCGGTAGCCCTAATCGCTATATCACCCTCTCCCTCAGGATAGACATCATACAATGCCAGTCCAGTGTATGCCACGGTAACACCCTCCGAGAACTCAAGCGTTTCTTCCAAACTGGCATTTGCACCCGTCTGACCATTCGCGTTAATCACCGGCGTATCGTCCACCGGATCCATACCTGCCGGCTCTCTGGTTGGTTCCGGTTCCGGTGTAATTTCCGGCTCCGGTGTTGCCATCAACAGAGAATAATCCACGAGACGGCTCCTGTGATTTGCATCATATCTCATCAGCGTGACCGCGGTAAACTCTCCCATCATCTGCATTTGTTCATCTGTAAGATCCGGTATTTGATTTTCTCCGCAGCCTGCCAGACCAAAAACCAGCATTACTGCCGCCAGGGCAATTAAAATCCTCTTGTTCATATTTCCTCTTTCCTGTTGCCAATAACAGCCTTTCCTTATAATCATACACCACATTTTTGCTACAGACAAGTATGGAAATAAACAATTCCTAATTTTTTCTCCCAGTGCCAGACCGAAATGCACTATATTTCTCAGCATCATTTCTGTGGCAGCTCACACGCATCCACACACCATCTTCCCGATATTCCTGTTCCAATATGGCAGAATTTTCCATCAGATAAGAAGAGATGCTGCCATTTTCATATGGAATCAGAAAGCAGGCTTCCTCCTGACCGGCGTAGACTATATCCTTAATCATTTCAATCAGTTCTTCCAGACCAACTCCCTGAGAAGCAGCCATGTATATTTGATTCCCCCGCTTTTCCGATTGATGTATTCGTTTACATTTGTCGATTTTGTTATAGACAATAATCTGCGGAATATCACCTGCCCCCAGTTCCATCAGCGTATCTGCAGTCACCGCCATCTGTTCCCTGTAATGCTCATCGGAAAAATCCACAATCTGTACCAACAGGTCGGCGTAACACACTTCTTCCAGCGTGGAACGAAAAGCTTTCACAAGACCGTGCGGCAGTTTGCGGATGAACCCTACCGTATCCACCAGCAGAAAGGGCTTCCTGTCTCCCGTATGAATGCTGCGCACCTGAGTCTCCAAGGTAGCAAAAAGCATATCCTTCTCCAGTACAGTTTTCTCCTTGCTCTCCCCATACAAATCCACCATTCGGTTCATGATCGTGGATTTTCCGGCATTGGTATATCCCACCAACGCCACCTTGGGCACTTTGGATCTGCCGCGTTTCTTCCGCATTGTTTCCCTGCCCCGGGCAACATTCTCCAACTCCTTGCGCAGTTCACTGATGCGGTGCTCAATCTTTCTTCTGTCCAGTTCCAATTTTGTTTCACCGGCACCCCTGTTGCTCATGCTGCCGCCGGTGCCTCCCTGACGGCTTAAATTCTCCCTCATGCCCACCAGACGAGGAAGAATATATTGCAGCCGGGCAGTCTCCACCTGCAGTTTCGCTTCCCGGGTCCTCGCCCTGAGCGCAAAGATATCCAGAATCAGATTTGTCCGATCAAGAACAGGCAGCTCCAGCTCTCTCCCAAGATTCCTCACCTGGGAAGGCGTAAGGGTATTGTCGAACACCACTTCCTCCGCACCGCACTCCTGGGCATACTCTCTCACTTCTTTCACCTTTCCGGTGCCGATGTACAGTGCCTTGTTTACTGCCTCCGTCCTCTGGACGATGATTCCCGCCACCTGCTTGCAGGCGGCTTCTGCCAGGCTTGCAAGCTCTTCCATGGAACGGTCAAATTCCTGCTCCTCTCCATTGTCAAGCCCTACCAGCAGAACTCTCGTAATGTCATCCTCTTCCCTCATACGATCCTTCAAAAAACCTCCGTAACGCTGTCTCACTTAACCTGCACACTCTTCCACTGTCTCCAGTTCAAACCAGAACAAGACTCCATTCTGAAAATTCTCCACCCCATAGCCTTGGTTCATGGAATCCATAATAGCCTTGACAATGGACAATCCCACGCCACTTCCACCGTATTCCCTGGTCCTGGCCTTATCTACCTTATAAAATTTCTCCCACAAGTGGGGCAGGGACTCCTCCGGTATGGGAATACCCGTATTGAACACGCCTACGCGCACCTTTTGCTCCCTCTGCTCCAGGGTGATCACAATCTTTCTGTCGCCGCTGCAATGATTCACTGCATTGGAGAAATAATTTGTAAAAACCTCCTCCGTCTTGTACTCATCCGCCCAGACATAGATGGGGGCATAGTCCTCCAGGCACACCTCGATATGGTTCTGCCTTGTGAGGATGGCGGCTGACTGGAGATAGTTTCTGACCAGCGCAGTCACGTCAAACCGTTCCATGGCCACCACTTCGTTGCCAAACTCCAGCTGGTTCAGCGTCAGAAGCTTCTGCACCATACCATTCATCTTGGCGGCTTCATCCATAATGACCTCACAATAAAAGCTGCGACTCTCGGGGTCGTCGTTGACACCCTCGCTCAGTCCTTCCGCATATCCCTGTATTAGGGCTATGGGTGTCTTTAATTCATGGGATACATTGGCAAGAAACTCCTTTCGCATCTCGTCAATAGCTACTTTATTTTCAATATCCTTCTGAAGTTCATTGTTGGCAGTTTTCAATTCCGAGATAGACCGCTCCAGTGATGCCGACAGCTTATTGATATTTTCTCCCAAAAGGTCTATCTCATTTTTTGTCTTACCTGTATATTGTGCTTCAAAATTCAGATGAACCATCTGTTCAGAGATGCGGCTTAGTTCCAGAATGGGCCGGGTCATCCGCCACGCCATGAACCACATGATAATTCCTCCAGCAACAGTGCCCAGTATCCCTACATAGGCAAAAAACCGATTGGCAATCTTTGCACTTTCACGAATGCTTTCTATCGGGGTTCGCATGATAAAAGAAATGCCCGTACTCAATCTTCCGTACATCTCCAGATATTGATTATCACCTGATGTGAGCCGCTGCAGCACATAGTCGCCGCCCTCCTCAAGCACTTCCACAGTATCGGAGTAAAAGCCAAAAATATAGCCCATTAACTGTGTCTCCAGCTCATGTCCGCCGTTAAATGACACATATTTCGTCTGAGAATTGGAATCCATGACGCAGACCGTAATATTGAATCTGCGGCATACATTATCCAGTTCCCTGCTAAATTCTACTGTGCTGTAAGTATCACTGTTCGCAACCTGACGTATGGTATTGTAGGCATCATAAATGATCCTGATCCTGCTCCTGATATAATACTGCCCCAAAAACATGGTGTTAATAAACCAGCACAGCAGGATCGTTCCAGCCATCAGTCCGATAAAGATCAGTGAAAATTTTCGCCTGATAGAATGCTTCACTACTCTGCCTCCAGCTTGTAGCCCATGCCCCAGATGGTCTTGATCATATCACCCTTCTCTCCCATCTTACTGCGCAGCTTTTTTACATGGGTGTCTATGGTACGCGCGTCACCAAAATAGTCATAATTCCAGACATGATTCAGTATCTTTTCTCTTGACAGAGCAATACCCTTATTCTCTATAAAGTAGACAAGCAGTTCAAATTCCTTGTAACTCAAATCCACCTGTCTGCCGTCTATCAGCACCTGATGTGCCGCCCTGCTCACCTGAATCCCTCCACAGCTCAGCAGTTCGTTAGTTTCCAGCTGGTTGGTGCGGCGAAGGATGGCTTCAATGCGCGCCACCAGGACTTTCGGGCTGAATGGCTTCATGATGTACTCATCAACCCCCAGTTGAAATCCCAAAAGTTCGTCCCGTTCGTCCGTCCTGGCCGTCAGCATGATGATCGGCACCTTTGAGTTGGCACGCACTTCCCTGCACACCTGCCAGCCGTCCATTTTCGGCATCATGACATCCAGCACGATCAACGCAACATCCTTCTGCTGATAAAAAATATCCAATGCCTCCTCGCCATCTCCGGCTTCCAGCACATCATAATTACTTTTTACCAAAAAATCCCTGACCAGCTTGCGCATCCGGCTTTCATCATCCACCACCAGTACCTTCAGTCTATCCATGTCAATCAGCTCCTTACCTGCCCAATTTTGTAGCTATGTCCGTAGGAACACGGAACCTACATTAAGAACATGGTAAATGAAAATTATGTTCTTTTTGTGAAGATACCCACTTTATTTGCTCTGAATACTTTCTGGTCCGTCAATATCCAGTTCCCGCTCTTTATCGCGGACAGCCCGCTCCCTGGCGGTCAGATCCTGCTCCCAGGAGGCATATCTGTCCTGCAGCGCCCGCTCATAGTTATAAATGTTAGGATGGTCACTGAAAAAGGAAATCACAAACATAGCGCAGATGGCCAGAGCCAGTAGGATATTCAGCGCTACAGAAATCTGAAATCTTGCTTTTTCTCTTTCCTGTTTTCGGACAGCCTTTGGGATTGGTTTATCTACATCTGAAGAAGACCGCGGATCGGTGTAAGTTTCGTAGAGCGGAATGGCTTTGACCCTCGTCGGATCGATCGTCGGCTGCTTCAGAAGAAAATCCTGCAGCTTTTTCAGATATAGCAACCCTATCGGTGTCTTAAACAGCTGTTCCTGAATGGTCTTGTCGTAGACATGCAAAATACTTTCCGGACGGGTGTAATCTATGCGCGCCTCCAGATACTCGATCTTTCTCTGTTCAGCTTCCGCCAGTTTTCCGTCCCGTTCGGTATAAAATGAAAAACCTCCTGTTTCCATCCGAGACCTCCCTTTCTCTGAATTCTGACAAAAACTCCAACATCGGAATGATCAGATGTTGGAGTTTTTCACACAGAATACCATTTTCAGTTCGCCTGTGAACGTTTTCGTGGAGACGACAGGACTCGAACCTGCGACCCTTTACACGTCAAGCAAATGC
>JAFLRN010000117.1 GCA_022511385.1 Acetatifactor sp. | reverse complement strand
TTGCAAAATGAGTTGACAATCTCCAGTTTCTGTGCAATTCAACTAAAAAGTCTTGTCACCGTAATAGGAACATGGATCATTTTTGGTTGAATGTGCCCGGAAACTGAAGAGTGTGAAGCATTTTGCAAAAGTCCCTTCTGTTTTTGGAAAGAGAAGACAGGAGATTGGATATATGAAGTATGATTTTGATAAAATGACGAACAGGCGGGGATCGGGATCTCTGAAATGGGATGTGCCGGAGAGGGAGCTGCCTATGTGGGTAGCGGATATGGATTTTGAGACGGCGCCGGAGGTGACCCTGTATCTTGTAGAACGGGTAGCACATGGAATTTTTGGATATTCCGTGGTCACTGACGACTGGTACCGGGCCTATCAGGACTGGTGGGGCCGCAGGCATGGGCTGAAGATGGAGCGGGACTGGCTGATTTTCTGTACCGGTGTGGTGCCCGCCATTTCCAGTACGGTGCGGAAGCTGACTACCGTGGGTGAGAAGGTTCTGGTACAGACTCCCGTGTACAACATTTTCTTCAACTCCATCCGCAACAATGGCCGTGTCATTCTGGAGAGTCCCCTGGTATATGACGGGCGGGAGTATGCCATTGACTGGGATGACCTTGAGAAAAAACTGGCGGACCCTCAGACCACGTTAATGCTGCTCTGCAATCCTCACAACCCTGTGGGGAAAATCTGGGATAGGAAGACGCTGGCAAGGATAGGTGAGCTCTGTTATAAGCATCATGTACTGGTGCTGTCAGACGAGATTCACTGCGATCTGACGGATCCGGGATGTGCGTATGTTCCGTTTGCGTCGGTGTCCGATATCTGCAGGGACAACAGCATTACCTGTATGGCGCCCACCAAGACATTTAACCTGGCGGGTCTGCAGACGGCTGCGGTAATGGTGCCGGATCCAGTGGTTCGGCATAAGCTGGACAGGGGATTGAACACGGATGAAGTGGCGGAGCCCAACGCATTTGCCATAGGAGCAGCTGTGGCGGCCTTTACCCGGGGCGAGGCCTGGCTGGAGGAACTGCGGCAGTATCTGTACGACAACAAACAGCTGGTGAGGGCTTTTGTGGAAAAGGAAATTCCTGGGGTAAAGGTGGTTCCTTCCAAAGCCACCTATCTGCTCTGGCTGGATTGCAGCGGGATTACGGAGGATGCTACAGAGCTGGCGGAGTTTATCAGAAAGAACAGCGGCCTGTATCTGACTGAGGGAGAGGAGTATGGTGTTTGTGGGCGCAGTTTTATGCGTTTAAACACCGCCTGTCCCAGAAAACGGCTGGAAGAGGGGCTGGAGCGGCTGCAGCAGAGCGTGATGGCATACGTCTCACATGAAAGAGAAGGAAAACGAGTATGAAAAAGAGAACAATAGCTATGATAATGTGCATCCTTCTGGTGGCGTTAAGCGGCTGCGGGCAGGAGGAGAGCATCAAGGACAGACACAGGGACCGGGAGCAGAGAGCGGAGGGGAGTTCCGACGCTGCGTCAGATTCCCAGGCGGGGGAAGAACTTTTTGATGGACTGGAAGGCTCAGAGGAAGATCCTCTTGCGATATATCAATGTTTTTTAGTTGGTGAGGAACCGTTGTATTTCAGAGAGGACACCTATTTTGACAGCTTTGCTTCCAGCTGGTCTGTTGAAGCCGGAAGACCTTACGAGTTTTATGAGGTTTGTAATATTGTCAATATGGCATCGAACTATAGCGTTCCGGTTAACGAGTTGAGCAATAACATCAGTTATGCCTACATTGATTGCGGCGCGGACGGCAATATGGAGCTTGCTTTATACTTCCATGATCTTATGGGGCAAGATGGCTCTGTGGACATGACCATGATCATCAAAAATGTCAACGGAAGATTAGAAATGTGTTACAAAATGCAGTCCGAGTATAGAGAAGTTTGTGAGCTTTCCAATGTGTATGGTTTGGTTTGCAGCGGTGGAAGTACGGGAGCAAGCACTTCGTCCAGCACATTAGGATTACTAGATGAGGATGCTGTTTATAATTACTTATATACTGAGGATGTTGAATATGATGTATTTGGCTCATGGTCCCTCGATTTTTATTTTCCCGGACTGAAAGGTATTCTGGCTGACAAAATACCTGCAGATGCGATAGTTTTGATGACATATTCGTTCCAGGAATATAATCCGGACCAAAGCTATGATGATTATTTTTCATCACTGAAACACTCTCTGCAATTGTATGATCAGATGTCGGGAAGCCCACTTACAGACGAATATATTGGCTATAAGGATATCTTGGACAACTTGGAAATGACAGGAATGGGGATGTACTCCTACGAGGAGATTCAAGCGATGCTGGCAGACAGAGAGGCTAGTGTGGGCTTGACGGAAGAAATAAAAAATGGAGCGGAAGTGGAATGGATACCCATTGATGATAAGGGTTATGATCTCATCTATGGCGTGAAGAGTGCGTCCGGGGTCAGCGACAAAGCCAGGGCTATTGAAGCTTTCAGGAGATTCTTGTCTGACAAGGGTCATTTCAAGGAAGCATTGGGCGACCCCATGAATGATGGACTGGCGGTTAATAATGACGGAATGATCGACGGCTTTTTTATCAAAGATATGGATCGTGATGATATTCCGGAGCTGTTGATCGGAATGTCTGATGCAGGCAGATCACAGTATGTATTTGTCTATAAATTTGATAAGGAAAGCGGAAGAGTAAAGAAGGATCATGTGATTTACAGTTTGGGAGGATGGTTTGGATGCGACGAAGAAACCTATGATACCGTCGTAGCAGTATACCCGGAATTTGAGGATTCTTTGCTGTTTACGGATCATTATGCCAATGGCCGCCAGCAGGTGGGCTACAACGATTTCGGACAGTTGGTGTGGTTTGACAACTATGCGGGAATCAGTCTTGCCACGGACATTATCATGTATTGGTGTGATTATGAGAGTATTGGTACGAATATTTCCCAATATACGGAGGATGGGGGCTATGATCCTGAGGTTGATCTGGTCTATTATGAGGTGACAGGTTCCCGGCCAGAAGCGGAAAAAGCTCTGCAGGGCTATCGACCGTTTTTATTCTATGACATTAATCAGGAAAACATTGACAAATATTTAGTCGAAGATTATCTTGAAGCAGGAATGGAGCAGTATAGTCAGCAGGATGTGACGGATGATCGGAATCAGTTTTACAGACTCTACGAAGAATATGTCAGGGGAGAAGATCTTAGTCCTACAGGTATTTTTGCAGGACAGTACAGTGCACAAAAATACAATATAGACAAGCTTGTACAATTGGGATTTGATTATTAGAATCAGCGAAAGGCTCCTCATTTTATAGCGAGGAGCCTTTATTCCTGCGAGCAATGAGCCAAGTATGGGCGCTTGCGCACATATTTGGCGAATGCACGAGGGTCAAGAATCACTTTGTGTAAGGGATTGATCAGCCCACAGGAATGCGCAGCACCTGTCCGATCTGAAGCACGGTGCTGGTCAGTCCATTTGCCTGCATAATGGCTTCAACAGTGGTGCCATACCTGCGGGACAGGTCCCAGAGGGTGTCACCTGCGCGGACGGTGTACTCCACATAGGGACTCTGGGAGACGGGAATGCGCAGCACCTGTCCAATCTGGAGCACATTGCTGGTGAGATTATTCGCCTGTATGATGGCGTCCACGGTGGTGCCATAGCGCTGGGCGATCAGCCAGAGACTGTCACCGGCCTGGACCGTATAAGTGATGGAGCCGGTGTCAGGTCCCGGCATAGGAACATTTTCATTGATACCAAGATAGGTATCGTACAATGCCTGCCAGGTGCGTGCCCCCACAATACCGTCTGGATCCAGCTGCATGGCGCGCTGGAAGGCAATGACGGACTGCCTGGTGCCGCTGCCGAAAATGCCGTCCTGGGTGGGAGCCGGAACATCCGAGTAATACTGGGAAATAACATTCAGCAGGTACTGCAGGGTTATCACATCCTGTCCCTGTGAGCCCTGGCGAAGGGTAGCGCTTGGCGGAACGGTTCCGATACCGAGAGAGGTCCCCTCGCTGTCCAGTTCGGCCAGCCTTGTCACGGCAGTATAGATATAGGAAAGCGCATTCCAGGTTGCTTTCCCCACAATGCCGTCGGCTGCCAGATTGAAGATGCTCTGGAACTGTGTCACGGCAGCCTGGGTACTTGCGCCAAAGGTGCCTGCCGGGTCGGTGATGGCAGGAATTATCGGAAAGTTGCGCCGGATGCGGTTCAGGTAGGTCTGGATGGTCTGGACGTCAAGGCCGGTGCTGCCGAGACGGAGCGGGGACCCGGGATAGGAGGACACCACATTTGCCACAATGTTGGTCTCTGCGATTTCAATATCGTCCGGATAGAAGGAGCGCAGGATCTGCAAGGGAGAATAGCCCAGATCTGCCAGGGACACCGTGCCCCACTGGGACAATCCCTGGCAGGTGGCGGTGGTTCCGTTGCAGAAGGAAGTGAAGTAAGGAGCACTCTGTCCCTGTCTGCGGACATACTCGCCGAATAACTCATCCACCGCCCTGCTGATTGAGTCGTAAATTGGATGCCCGAGCACATAGTATTGGTCGTAGGCAGTATTGTTGGTGATATCAAAGTTGTAGTCCCGGCTTCTGTACCATTCGGTGTAAACGCGGTTCAGCGCAAATGTCATGATGGCATAGATATTGGCCTTCAACGCCGCGTCGGGCCAGGTGGGATAAATCTCGCAGCTGGCTACGTTTTTCACATAATCTAAAAAGGGAACCTGTACGTTGGATGCAAAGGAACCGGGCGGTCCCAGGTGTACCGTGATGGGATTAGGGATCACCACTTGACGAAGTACCCGTGCATTTTCTGAAGTGCCCTGCTGATCTCTGCCGCCTGCCATTGCAACTGCAGGGGGGCCGATGGAAATGTTCTCTGCCGCTTGGCGTGTCTGTCTCTCCTGCAAGGGGACCAATGTTACCGGCAGGGTAGCTGTCTGACCGTCATAGATGGGAATTCCTGTGACGGAGACCGGCTGGAAACCTGCCGCATCCACCGTAACGCCATAGCCAATATAAGGGTTTGCGGGGTAATTTGGATCCAGCGAGAAGCTCCTGTCCACGGTCTCCAGACTGACGGTCCGTGTTTCACCGCTCTCGTCCGTAAGGAGCTGATAGAGCGAGTTTCCTTGGTCGTCCAGGATCCGGACCTGTGCGCCTTCCACCGGGATTGCATTCTGGGCCGTCCGTGCCTGTATCTGTAGATATCCAATAGCCATAATATTTGTTCCTTTTTTCTGATTATTATATGAATATGAAGAAATTCAGGAATGGTTCCGGGAGCCGGTGTCACTTTTTTCTGTTATTTTTTAATCAATAAGGGGAATAATGAAAATAACACTTGACTTTTTCAGGTAAAAAGGGTATCATACTTACTGTTGCAGGTGTAATGTCTGCAAGTTTGGATGTGCGTTTAGCTCAGCTGGATAGAGCGTTTGGCTACGGACCAAAAGGTCGGGG
>JAFLRN010000116.1 GCA_022511385.1 Acetatifactor sp. | reverse complement strand
CACACAGAAAAAAGGACACACAGAAAAAAGGACACACAGAAAAAAGGACACACAGTAAAAAGGCCACGCAGTAAGAAGGCCACACAGCAAAAAAGCCACACAGTAAGAAGGCCACACAGAAAAAAGCCACACAGTAAAAAGGCCACGCAGTAAAAAAGACACACAGTAAAAGGGATACACAGTAAAGGGATACACAAGAGAAAGATACAAAATAAAAAGCTGCAAAATAGAAGGTTACAAAATATGGGACAAGTAATCAAAAAGAAAAAGAGGAGAATAAAGATATGTCAATCAAAAGTCTGATCATCAACCCGGGTTCCACCTCTACCAAGATCGGTGTATTCGAGGATGAGACTCTGTTATTTGAAGAGACCTTAAGACACTCCACCGAGGAGATCAGCCAGTATGCTACCATCGTGGACCAGAAGGACTTCCGAAAGAAGATCATCACCGATCTGTTGGCTGAGAAGGAATTTGATATCAAGAGCCTGAACGTGGTGGTAGGCCGCGGCGGTATGTTAAAGCCTATCCCCGGCGGCACCTATGCCGTTACCGACGAACTCCTGAACGACCTGAAGGTTGGCGTACAGGGGCAGCATGCCTCCAACCTGGGTGGTATCCTGGCAAGAGAGATTGCTGATTCCATCAGCGTTCCCTCTTATATCGTGGACCCCGTGGTGGTGGATGAGCTGATGCCCATCGCAAGATACTCCGGCGTTCCCGAGTTGCCCCGCACCAGTGTGTTTCACGCCCTGAATCAGAAGGCGGTGGCGAAGAGATATGCCAAGGAGATCGGTAAACCCTATGAGTCCCTGCGCTTGATCGTGGTGCATATGGGCGGCGGCGTTTCCGTGGGCGCTCACATTGAGGGAAAAGTGGTGGATGTGTTCAACGCCCTGGACGGCGACGGTGCGTTTTCACCAGAGAGAGCAGGCGCAGTACCCAGCGGCGCGCTGATCAAAATGTGCTTCTCCGGCAAGTATACAGAGAAAGAAATCTATAGCAAGATCGTGGGCAAGGGAGGCTTCAACGCTTATCTTGGCACTAACGACATGCGCGATGTGACAAGGAGGGCTGACGACGGCGACGACAAGGCTGCTGAGGCAAAGGAGGCATTCCTGCTCCAGGTATCCAAGGACATTGGCTCCATGGCCTGCGTGTTAAGCGGCAAGGTGGACCAGATCATTGTCACCGGCGGTATTGCCTACGGCGCGGATGTGATCGCTTCCCTGAAGGAGAGAGCAGGCTGGATCGCACCCTTCACCGTATATCCCGGCGAGGACGAGCTGCTGGCTTTGGCCCAGGGCGCGCTCCGTGTATTGAACGGGGAAGAGAAGCCCATGGAGTATTAAGTAAACTCATCAAATAAGTCTGAATATTTTAAATCAATGATGCTTTTTAGGACTCCTCTGCACAGGAAATGCAGGGGAGTTTTTTATTTTAAAAACCAAACAGCTGCATAAATCAATCAATACTTGATTTTGCGCAAGAATACATCTATTGAAATCAAGTAAAATGTGATTTATAATTCAAGTGTTGCTGGATGATAAGAAAAGCTGGATGATAAGAAAAATAAAAAGAAAAGTATAAAGAAAAGTAAAAAGAAAAATAAAAGAAAAGTATAAAGGAAAGTAAAAAGGAAAGTAAAAAGAAAAGTAAAAAGAAAAGTAAAAAGAAAAGTATTAAGAACAGTAAAAAGAACAGTAAAAAGTGTGGAGGAAAAATGAACCCCAATATACTTGGCAGGCAGATACAAAAATACCGCAAAGGCCTCGATATGACCCAGAAGGAGCTGGGTAAGGCCATTGGCGTAAGTACTCAGGCGGTGTCCCAATGGGAGTGCGGCGGCACTCCGGACGTTTCGCTTCTTCCGGCTATAGCAGATACGCTGAAAGTCACTGTGGACGCACTTTTTGGCCGCGAAGGCGGGGAAATGCAGGATATGAGCGGTGCTCTCGCACGATGGCTTCTGGCACTTCCGGAGAATGACCGTTATAGTCGATTGACGAAGCTCATCTGGGAGGCATCCCTTCGTTCGCTGGAAGTAATACCCTCAATAGGATATCCCGAAGAATGTGAGTTTACAGGAGACACTTTCCCCGGGAATCCCCTTAAACAGTCAGCAATTACCACGGAAGGCGGCTATATGCTGGGCGTGGGCGCCGAGGATATGTCCTTCATCTCTATATTTCCGGAACCGGAGGAGGGGTATGAGAGATATCTTCTTGAGAATGACGAATACAGAACTTATTTGGAAGCACTGGCAATGCCGGGCTGCCTTGAGGTTTTGCGTTTCTTTTATCGGAATAAACCCGGTTACATGATCCCGGCAGTGGCGGCAAAGCAAGTGGGGATGTCTTTGGAGGAGACGGAAAAAGTTTTTGAGACTCTGGTGGATGTGCAGCTTTTACAGCGAACGAACCTGATGCTTGAGGAAGGAGAGGTTAATGTCTATAGGGCTGACGGTGACAGGTGTAGTGGATTTGTGCCGCTTCTTCAATTTTTGCGCTGGATGTGCAAGAAGGATATTGTGCATCTGTTAAACTGGGTGCCCCGCAGCCGTTTCTGCTTGGACAGGGGGAATAAAAAGAATAACCGCAAGGAGGATTCAAATGAGAAAAAATTATCCTGAGGAGCCCTACATCCGGGCCTTTTATCATAAGAACCATTGTCTGTTTTTGGCAGCCGTGTTTTTCCGCCTCATGGAGGTCCCCGCAATGCTGGTCATCTCATGGCTTCTGGGAGAGGTCATTGATATCATAACGGCAGGGGAGCTTGCTGCTCTGTGGAAGCTGCTGGTGATGGCCATTGTGTTTGTAGCGATATTTCTATTTGTGGAAATCGGGATCTATAAGCTGCGGGCAGCCTTTCTCTGTAAGGCAGTCACTCAGTATAAGGAGTTGGCATTTAAAAAGTTATCTCAGAAGGGCATCAGTGCTTTTGCACAGGAGAGTACAGGGCGGTACCTGTCTGTGTTGACGAATGATGTGGGAACCGTTGAGGAGAATTATCTGAATAGCATTTTCGAACTGATTGCTCAACCGCTGCTGTTTTTAAGTACACTTATTTTGTTATGCCAGTACAGTCCGCTTTTGACCTTGGCCGCCGTACTGCTGTGCCTGTTTCCTTTTGCCGGCATGATGGCTTTTAGCCCGGAGCTGTCCCGACGGGAGAAAGCGGTCAGTGATAAGAGCGAAGCATTTGTGGCAAGGCTCAAGGATATGCTCTCCGGTTTCGCTGTCATAAAGAGCTTCAAGGCGGAAGAGGAGGCCGGAGGTATTTTTAGGCTTGAGAATGGAAGCTTTGAGGAGATAAAGCGCCGTCGCAGGTGGTGGCAGGGCTTTCTTACAAGCATGAGCCAAAGTCTGGGAACATTGGCGCAGTTAGGAATTTTCTTTCTTGGAGCCTATCTGGCCCTGCGGGGAGACATTACCGCAGGTACCGTGCTGGTGTTTGTAAACCTTGCAAACTCGCTGATCGGACCCATACAGACCATTCCTCAATGTGTGGCAAACAGAAAGGCAGCAAAGGGGTTGATCAGGAAGCTGGCGGAGGTGACGGAAGAGAATGTGTCCAGAGGCGGTGACTTCATTGAACCGAAGCTTGAGGAAGCCATTGAGTTCTGCAATGTGACTTTTGGCTACGAGCCGGAAAAACCGGTACTCAAGGAATTGTCACTGCGATTGGAGGCAGGTAAGAAATATGCGCTGGTGGGTGCGTCGGGCTCCGGCAAGAGTACGCTCATAAACCTTCTGATGGGAGCCTATGACAACTATGAGGGCAGCCTTACCTTGGATGGCAGGGAAATGCGGGGACTGGACTGCGACAGTCTGTATGATATTATGAGCCTGATTGGTCAGAGTGTGTTCCTTTTCGATGATACCATCCGTAGGAATATTACTATGTTCCGGGAGTTTCCGGAGGAAAAGATAAGATCTGCAGTATTTCGTTCCGGATTGGAGCAGCTGATTGCTGAGCGCGGCGAAGATTATCGCTGTGGGGAAAACGGCGGCGGGCTTTCCGGAGGTGAGCGGCAGCGAATCTCGATTGCACGCTGTCTGTTGCGGGAAACGCCGGTGCTGCTTCTGGATGAGGCCACCGCAGCGCTGGACAATCAGACAGCTTTTGCAGTCACCGAGGCGATTTTACAGCTGGATGGACTGACCCGCCTGGTGGTGACACATCGGCTGGAGGCACCGCTTTTAGAGCAATATGACAGCATTTTTGTTTTGCGGGAGGGACGTCTTCAAGAGTCCGGTACCTTTGCGGAGCTCATGGAGCGCAGGGAATATTTCTATTCTCTGTATACTGTGAGCAATGCAGAAACGGCATGACCTCAGGGTCATGCCGCTTTTTGTAAAGTATCCGGATGTTGCACTTACACCTCAAACCCGAAATACCTCTTCGCATTATAATACGAAACATCCTTTACAATCTCCGACAAAATCTCCATGTCTGCCGGGAACTCGCCGTTATCCACCCAATTACCGATCAGATTACACAGAATCCGGCGGAAATATTCATGTCTTGTGTAGGACAGGAAGCTTCTGGAGTCCGTCAGCATCCCAACGAAGCCGGAAAGATTTCCCGTGTTCGCCAGAGAGGTCATCTGCTCCTGCATGCCTGCTTTGTGATCGTTGAACCACCATGCGCTGCCCTGCTGGATCTTTGCCACAGCGGTGGAATCTTGGAAGCAGCCTATGATGGTGCCAATGGACTGGTTGTCGTTGGGGTTTAAGCTGTACAGGATGGTCCTGGGAAGTTCGTCTGTCACATTCAGGGCGTTCAGGAAATCCGCGGTCTGGGAGGACGGCGTGTCATTGTTGATGCAGTCAAATCCGGTGTCAGGTCCGATTTTCTCATACATGCTTGTATTATTGTCGCGCTTGCAGCCGTAGTGCAGCTGCATTGCCCAGCCCCTTCTGTGGTATTCCCTGCCAACAAAAAGCATAAAGGCGGTCTTAAACTTCAATTCTTCTTCCTTCGTCAGGATCATGCGGTTCTGTCTCTTCAAGAAAATTGCCTCCACCTCGTCCTCGTCGGCAGGGCAGTACATCACATATTCCAGACCGTGGTCGGAGACGGTACAGCCCATGGAAGCGAAGAAATCCATACGCTTTAACAAAGCCTTCTTCAGGACGGCAAAAGTGGGAATCTCCGGGAAGCCTACCACAGCGCGCAGCTTTTCCAGATAATCCAGATAATCGGGCTTCTCAATATTCATGGCCTTGTCAGGTCTCCAGGCGGGAAGTACCTTCACGTCAAAGCTCTTATCCTCGGCAATCTTTTTATGCCATTCAAGGTTGTCGATGGGGTCGTCTGTGGTACAGATCAGGGTTACGTTACTCTGCCTGATCAGATTGCGGGCGCTCATAGAGGGCTGAGCCAACTTCTCGTTGCAAAGCGTCCAAACCTCGTCGGCGGTCTTTTTGTTCAATACACCGTTGTATCCAAAGTACCTCTGCAGCTCCAGGTGGCTCCAGTGGAACAGAGGGTTGCCGATGGCTTTGCCAAGGCACTCCGCCCATTTTAAGAATTTCTCATAGTCGGAGGCATCTCCGGTGATGTATTTTTCCTCCACACCGCAGGAGCGCATAAAGCGCCATTTGTAGTGGTCGCCGCCCAGCCATACCTGGGTGAT
>JAFLRN010000115.1 GCA_022511385.1 Acetatifactor sp. | reverse complement strand
AATGGGACAAAGAAGTCAATGTCCGCGACTTCATCCAGAGAAACTATCATCCCTACGACGGTGATGAGAGCTTCTTAGCTGGCCCAACCCAGAACACCAAGGATCTGTGGGAGCAGGTGCTTGATCTCCAGAAGAAAGAGAGAGAAGCAGGCGGCGTCCTGGATATGGACACCAAGGTTGTTTCCACAATCACCTCCCATGGCCCCGGCTACCTTGACAAGAACAAGGAGACCATCGTAGGTTTCCAGACCGACAAGCCCTTCAAGCGTTCCCTGCAGCCCTACGGCGGTATCCGTATGGCAGAGAAGGCTTGCTCTGACAACGGCTATGAGGTTGATCCTGAGATCTCCGAGTTCTTCTCCACCCACAGAAAGACCCATAATGCTGGCTGCTTCGACGCTTACAATGCAGAGATGAGAGCTTGCCGTTCCTCCCACATCATCACCGGTCTGCCTGACGCTTACGGCCGCGGACGTATCATCGGCGACTACAGACGTGTGGCTCTGTAC
This sequence comes from Acetatifactor sp., assembly GCA_022511385.1. Taxonomy (GTDB): domain Bacteria; phylum Bacillota; class Clostridia; order Lachnospirales; family Lachnospiraceae; genus Acetatifactor. The sequence goes on along the minus strand of JAFLRN010000115.1, from coordinate 5,445 downwards.
GGTATCGACAGACTGATCGAGGACAAAGAAGCTCAGAAGAACTCCACCGGCCGCGTGATGACCGACGATGTGATCCGTCTCCGCGAGGAGATTTCCGAGCAGATTGTAGCCCTGAAGCTGATGAAGGAAATGGCAGCTTCCTATGGCTGCGATATCTCCAAGCCCGCTGCAAACGTAAAAGAAGCTATCCAGTGGACCTATTTCGGATATCTGTGCGCAGTAAAGGAGCAGAACGGTGCAGCAATGTCCCTGGGACGTACCTCCACCTTCCTTGACTGCTATGCTGAGAGAGATCTGAAGAACGGTACCTTCACCGAGGAAGAGATTCAGGAGTTCGTTGACCACTTCATCATGAAGCTGCGTCTTATCAAGTTTGCACGTACTCCCGAGTACAACCAAATCTTCGCAGGCGATCCCGTATGGGTTACCGAGTCCCTTGGCGGCGTTGGTGTTGACGGCAGACCCATGGTGACAAAGATGAGCTTCCGTTACCTGAACACCCTGACCAACCTTGGACCTTCTCCCGAGCCCAACCTGACCGTTCTCTGGTCCACCAGACTTCCTGAGAACTGGAAGAGATACTGCGCGAAGATGTCCATCCAGACCTCTTCCATCCAGTACGAGAACGACGACCTGATGAGACCTACCCACGGCGATGACTACGGTATCGCATGCTGCGTATCCTCCATGGTTATCGGTAAGGAGATGCAGTTCTTCGGCGCTCGCGCTAACCTGGCTAAGTGCCTGTTGTACGCTTTGAACGGCGGCGTTGACGAGATTACAAAGAAGCAGGTTGGTCCTAAGTACCGTCCCGTTGTTGGCGACGTTCTGGACTATGATGATGTATTCAGCAAGTTCATCGATATGATGGAGTGGCAGGCAGATGTGTATGTAAACACTCTGAACATCATCCACTATATGCATGACAAATACTGCTATGAGAGAGCAGAGATGGCTCTTCATGACAGAGACGTAAAGCGCTACTTCGCAACCGGTGTTGCAGGCCTTTCCATCGTAGCTGACTCCCTGTCCGCTATCAAGTATGCAAAGGTTAAGCCCATCCGCGATGAGGACGGCGTGATCGTAGACTTCGAGACCACCGGTGACTTCCCTAAGTACGGCAACGATGATGACCGCGTTGACGAGATCGCACAGGATGTCGTTCACAGATTCATGACCGCTGTAAGAAGACACCACACCTACAGAAACGGCGTGCCCACCACTTCCATCCTGACCATTACCTCTAACGTTACCTATGGTAAGGCTACCGGTAATACCCCCGACGGACGTAAGAAGGGCCAGCCCTTCGCTCCCGGCGCTAACCCTATGCATGGCCGCGATACCCACGGTGCAGTAGCTTCCCTGGCTTCCGTATCCAAGCTGCCTTTCAATGATGCACAGGATGGTATCTCCAATACTTTCACCATCATCCCCGGCGCTCTGGGCAAGGAAGATCAGGTATTCGCAGGCGACATCGAGTTAGATCTTAATAAGTAAGAAATAACATTATCTATTCCGAATATGTTATAAAGGAGACACTATGGACGAAAAAAACATGATTGATGACCTGGTAAAAATGCTGGATTCCGGCATGGCTGACGGCGTTGGCCACGTAAATGTGGACTGCGATCAGCAGGTCGAACAGTCAAAGAACGTTCAGACAATGGGCTGTACGGATTGTTCCAGAACGCCGTTGGCCTGCAGTGTACCCACGCTTGAGCAGGGGCTGGATGATTATCATTGAAGCGCCCTGATCAGAAAATAAACAAATAGGAACCAAATTAAGAACTCTCCGAAGGGCGGTGAGCCGTCCTTCGGGAATACAACAAACAAAGTATAAGGAGGACAAAATCATGGCAGCAAGTGCAACACAGGTTGACAATCTTGTAAACTTATTGGATGGATACGCAACAAAGGGCGGCCATCACCTGAACGTAAACGTTTTACAGAGAGATGTGCTTAGGGATGCTCAAAAACATCCTGAGAACTATCCTCAGTTGACCATCCGCGTGTCCGGTTATGCAGTAAACTTCATCAAGCTTACTCCCGAGCAGCAGGAGGATGTTATCTCCCGTACCTTCCACGAGGCTATCTAAGCGGAGACAACAGTGGAAGCCCTTATAGGGCACCATAAGTAAAATCGATAAGCGGTACTTGGATTTCCTGTCCATGTACCGCTTTTTTGTGAAACTTACCGTTCTCTTTATGGAACTCTGCACCAAGATTACATTCTTGAACTTACCATTCCATTGTTCGTTACTACTCGCTTTTCCTATTTTCATCCCTCTGAAATTCCAACAGATCCCCCGGCTGGCAGTCGAGCACATCACAGATGGCGTTTAGCGTGGAGAATCGGATTGCGCTCACTTTTCCTGTTTTAATATTTGACAGATTTACATTGGCAATCCCCACCTTCTCCGCCAGCTCATTCAAAGAGATCTTCCTGTCTGCCATCATTCTGTCCAGCCTTAATATAATTGCCATACTTCCTCTTTCCTGCTACGTTAGTATCGTGTACTTCTAACAGCAAATCATGGGGCTTTTTGATCTGTTACAGTGTCTCGTCAGTCATCTGCTGAAGTTCACAGCCATATTCAAACACACTATATACGCACCAGAGCGCAAAGCCAACCATAACGCCAGTCAAAACACTGCTTTGGAGGACCAGCAGGGTTATCAGCACAAATACCACTATCATATCCTTTAATATGGACTTGCGGAATGGAGAATCGCTTTCCTTGATCTCTTTAAATACCCGGCTGACAAAATGAAGAAGCACTGCAAAAAGGATTATAATAATGCTATCCAACAGAAGATATGCTCCAAAAGTTTGGCCGAATCGGTTCAGATCATCACTGGATACTTCATACTTCCCACCCACATAAAATTCTGTTGTCAGCTCATTCAAATCAAGTTTTCCTTCCGCTTCAGCTCGAAGCAGTTGTTCATTTATAGTGTCATGAAATGCAATCATGCCAATTCCTGAAACTATACATGCCACTGCACCCACAATACAACATATCTTTGCAATTCTGGCCAGAATCATAGCCACTTTGCTGCTCTTTTTAATATTTTCGAGTTTTTTGTTTTGTTCGCTCATACTCATGTTCCTTTCTAAAATAACTTTCGAAGCTTTTTTACCAACTTTTATTTCTCCCGCAGTTTACACTGCCAGTATACCTTGATATTTAATGTTTGTCAATATGAATTTAACGTTTATCATTAATTATTTTACGCTTATTATTATTTTGAAGGAGATAAGGGAGGTTCACCCTTGGTGTGACTTGAGAGTAGGGCTGAAAATGAACTTAACCCGGGAACTTAAGATTGCGTTTTCCCTTGTGGTTTGTTTAAAATATGCGTAATAACAGCAGTAATACATCCTGCCATGGCAATGATAAAAATATCGATGGGCGCCAGGACAATTCCGGGAATTCCATCAAACAAAAATCCCACCCCAAATCGATATAGCCGGCCACTGAGCAGACACATTTCTGCAATGTACATCAAAAGAGTAACCAGCGAAGAAATTATTGTAGGAAGCACTATGGAAAGACCTTTCTTTTTTCCCAGTAAAAATGAACCGGCACAAACCCCTGCTGTAACACCGAACAGCACAAAAAACAGGCTCATGAGGATTGCTGATACAGCTGACACGATAATCTCTCCATTTCTAAAAAATGCTGTAAAGCATGCCAAAATACACAATCCCAGAAACAGCAGCGAACAAACCGATTGCACAATAAGTGCCTTAAGGCGGGTATGCCTTTTGTCGCGAATGACCTGCGCAAAGCCATACAAACAATTTAGGATAGAAATGATCAGAACTACTGAAATAAAGTAAAAGTGAAGTTTAAAGGTGGGACTGTATTCCCCAATCAAAATATCAACAGCTCTCTGAGTTCTTTCTCCATATGCCTCCGAGGGCAAAAAAGCAATGCACATATACATCTGCCAGCTTTCCAGTGTTGAGGTTACTTCCGATGTAACGATCACTTTACTTTCCAGCAGCAGCTCTGAGCAAAAGAAGACTCCAAGTGAAACAGCTGATGCGGATAGGAGCGCAGCTTCCTTTGCATACCGAAAGAATACCGGCATAAGTATAACAGCTGCGATAACTGCCAGAGAAATCGGGGTATATGGAATGATGTATTTGGGATAATCCTCCTGGAAAACAGTTCCTTGTGTAATCATATCATAGACCACACGAAATCCCATATATAGTGGATAAATCGAAACAATAAAGGTTCCGGCCAAAGCAAACATCCAATACTGTCTAAACTTTGTCATGTTCTTCCCTCCTGCATCCATATTATCACAAAAATTCTCTTCCTTCAATCAGCAGCCTGCATACAGCCTACACAGCCGGCATGCAGTCAATTTCAAAATAATTGGCTTATGTTAAAAGATTTGGATGATGATTTCCCCCGAATATGGTATAATGACCTTATTCAAGGCGTGAAATGTCCGAATGGCCATCCATACCATGGTGCGGAGCGATCATGGTATACTACATAAAATCCACAAAAAGGAGAAGAAAATATGCAAGGCAGAATCCATTCCTTAGAGAGCTTTGGTACTGTTGACGGCCCGGGCACCCGGTTTGTGGTGTTTGTGCAGGGCTGTCCCATGCGCTGTGCCTACTGCCATAATCCCGACACCTGGGACATGAATGGCGGCACGCTGATGGAGCCATCCTATATTATCGAACAGTATGAGAGAAACAGTCCTTTTTACGCAAACGGCGGCGGTCTTACAGTCACCGGCGGTGAACCCCTGATGCAGCTTGATTTTCTGCTGGAGTTGTTTACCCTGGCGAAGGAGAAAAACATTCATACCTGCATTGATTCCTCCGGCATTGCATTTAACCCGGACAATGCGGCACAGCAGGAAAAGCTGGATAGGCTCATGAAGCTCACGGATCTGGTGATGCTGGACATCAAGCATATCGACCCGGTGAAACACAGGGATCTGACCCAGCAGCCCAACACAAACATCCTGAGATTTGCAGAGTATCTGAACGAAAAGCAGGTGGATATGTGGATCCGCCACGTGGTAGTCCCCGGCATCACTGACGACGACAAATATCTTTTCGACCTGGGTTATTATATCGGCCAGTTCAAAAACCTGAAGGCGCTGGATGTTCTGCCCTATCACACCATGGGCGAAAAGAAGTACGAGAGCCTTGGAATGGAATACAGGCTGAAGGGCGTTCCCCCCATGGACAAGAGCATACTTTTGGACAAGAAAAAGGTAATTTTGGACGGTATCAGGAAACGAAGAGCCGAGCTGCAGAGCTTAAGCGAAAGTAAATAACAGCAAAAAATCTCTTGTATTCACTTGCCTTTTATATTACAATGATTATGCTATTGATTTATATCTATCAACATAAAGGAGGATTTCGTTATGGCATACGTAATCGGTGATGCTTGCGTAGCTTGCGGC
>JAFLRN010000114.1 GCA_022511385.1 Acetatifactor sp. | reverse complement strand
AGGTCCTGTCGAGCTTAGTGTCCGCTACGTGTTTTTCCAAGCGGGAGCGTGTCTGCGGTCGGAATATTGCCAGGACTGGGCGTCACTCGCCAGGATACTGTCAAGCCTTATTCCGCTACGTGTTTTTCCAAGTGCAAAGCAACACATGTCTGCGGTCGGAACATTGCCAGGGCTTGGCGTCACTCGCGGTGTCCAACGTACAAAAAACAATTAAATTAGAAAGGAATTTAACAATCATGGCACAAAATCCTATCGTAACCATCACCATGAAAGGCGGCGACATCATCCGCCTGGAGCTTTATCCCGATGTGGCTCCCATCTCCGTAAACAATTTCATCAGCCTGATCAACAAAAAATTCTACGACGGCCTGATCTTCCACCGTGTTATCAAGGGCTTCATGATCCAGGGCGGCTGTCCGGACGGCAGCGGGATGGGCGGTCCCGGCTACAGCATCAAGGGTGAGTTTGCCCAGAATGGTGTAAAAAATAACTTGAAACATACGGAAGGTGTTCTGTCCATGGCCCGGTCCATGCACCCCGACTCCGCCGGCTCCCAGTTCTTTATCATGCACAAAAATGCGCCACACCTGGATGGCGGTTATGCCGCATTCGGAAAAGTGATCGAGGGCATGGATGTGGTAAATAAAATTGCAGAGACACAGACCGACTATAACGATCGCCCTCTGCAGCGGCAGGTCATGGAAACCGTCACCGTGGATACCTTCGGCGAAGCTTACCCGGAACCTGAGAAATTAGATAAATAAGAACTCGTTCATATTTTGTTTACAGTTCATTCAATGATTCTTTTAATTTTTATCATTCTTTAGACATTTCTATGGCCTATACTAAATTCATGACAACAAGATAATGTTTACCAAAGCCAGCCACAGTTTACTGTTTACTAAATAACTTTTTTCATAATAAATGCCAAGGGACCTAGTCCCTTGGCATCCTCCCTTTTCGGGGCATTTTAAGGGGTTCTCCGCATGCGGAGAACCCCTTTTCAATCTCAGTTATTATGCTTTTCCGTTGGAACCAAGAACATTTATGATCTTGTGAGCGACCATGTCCTTGACAGCCTGGCGAGCGGGCTTTAAGTACTGGCGGGGATCGAAATGATCCGGATGCTCTGCAAAGTATTTGCGGATATTTCCAGTCATGGCAAGACGAATATCGGAGTCGATATTGATCTTACATACGGCAAGCTCGGCAGCTTTACGAAGCTGTTCCTCTGGAATTCCAACCGCGTCAGGCATATTGCCGCCATACTGGTTGACCATCTTGACGAACTCCTGCGGAACGGAAGAGGAACCGTGGAGAACGATCGGGAAGCCAGGAAGGCGCTTAATGCACTCCTCCAGCACGTCAAAGCGAAGCGGAGGGGGAACAAGGATACCGTCGGCATTTCTCGTACACTGAGCAGCAGTAAATTTATAAGCGCCGTGAGAAGTACCGATTGCGATTGCAAGAGAGTCACATCCGGTTCTGGAAACGAACTCTTCCACTTCCTCCGGGCGAGTATAAGACTCATGGCCCGCCTCAACTGAAACTTCATCCTCAACACCAGCCAGTGTGCCCAACTCAGCCTCAACCACGACACCCTTGTCGTGAGCATATTCTACGACCTGTTTGGTCAGGGCAATATTCTCCTCAAAGGACTTGGAGGATGCGTCAATCATAACGGAAGTGAATCCACCGTCGATACAGGATTTACAGAGTTCAAAGGTATCGCCATGATCCAGATGCAGAGCGATGGGAATCTGAGGATTCTCTGCCACTGCAGCCTCCACCAGCTTAACCAGATAAGTATGATTCGCATAAGCTCTCGCGCCCTTGGACACCTGAAGGATCACAGGGCTGTTCAGCTCGCCGGCTGCTTCCGTGATGCCCTGAACGATCTCCATGTTGTTGACATTGAACGCACCAACCGCATAACCGCCATTGTATGCCTTCTCAAACATCTCCTTTGTTGTAACTAATGGCATTGTCATTACCACCTTTCCTAATATTATTTTGATCTGTTGTCAGACCCGATATTCACTACGGTTTTTATTATAACCCAAAGCATGACCTTGCGCAAGCATATTCTGGAAAACATGGCATATTCCAAATTGTTTTATCGTTTATTTCACCCTGATATCCATGCCTCTGCAAATATTTTCTATGTGCACACTCTTGTGGCTTCCTCCGTTTTCCCCGTCAAGAGTCCATGCCACAGGCTCCGTGGATTCCAGAACAAGTGATGCCGCGCGGAAACAATACATGACATCCGTGTCAACATCATGGTTCAGCAGAGAGACTATGATGTTATTCAATTCAATCGGATTTTTCGGGCGTTTGATCAGTGTCACTTCAAATACGCCGTCATCCAGTTTCACATTCTTTCCGGTAATATTTTTGAAACCGCCCACAGAGGTGGAGTTGGTGACCATGCCAAAGATGAAGTCATCCACAATAATCTTATCCGCATAGCTGATCCGCATGGGATAAGATTTAATAGAGGAAAGGCGTTTCATTCCCTCCAGTAAATATGCCATATGGCCAAGCACATTTTTGACCTCCTGATCCGTCTCATAGGAAACCTCCGTAAAAAGCCCAAAGGCCGCAATATACACAAAAACATCCTCGTTAAATGCGCCGATATCGCAGGGAAAATCCCTTCCCTCTACAACAATCTCCGCTGCCTTCAGCATATTCTTTGGCAGCGACAGGCTGCCTCCAAAATCGTTTGTACTGCCGGCCGGGATATAGCCGATGGGGGTCTTAAATCCACTCTCCACCATGCCGGTGACAGTTTCATCCAGCGTCCCGTCCCCTCCACTGCACACCACCAGATCGTAGTCCCTGGAGCGGCACTCCATGAGATGTCTGGCGTCGCCCTGTCCCTGGGTCGGAAACACCGTGACCTCGTACTCCGCCCGTGCAAATATATCCAAAATATCAGCCAGCTTGTTTTTGATCTTTGCCTTTCCGGCTTTGGGATTATAGATAAAAAGCAGCTTTTTTCCCATGTTATCTCCTGTTCCGTCACAGCGTATATTTTGTCAAAAAAGGCGAAACCAATTGTATTACATTGACTCCGCCCCCCACATCTATTTCATCTATCCACTCAAAATCCCTACGCACTCTTTCCGCTCAGGAAATGTTCAATACCTTCCAGCGCCGCCTGCTCATCCGAGCCTTCCGCGTAGACCTTCAGCGCTTCACCGTTATCAAGGCCAAGGCTCATCATACCCATAATGCTCTTTGCATTCACCTTTTTGTCGCCGGACTCAATATAAATCTTGCTTTCATATTTGCTGGCTTCCTGCACCAGCAGCGCTATCGGCCGGGCTCCGAAACCGCTTTCCAGTTGGACCTGGATATCTTTGACTTTCATGTTGTTTCCTCCTCTATCTCTTACGCTCTGACATGTTCCAAACTGTGATCATCCTGATCTCAGCTTTTCCGCCAGCTCGTTAAGCTTGCGCAGCCGATGATTGACTCCTGATTTTCCAATGGGTGGGCTGAAATACTCTCCCAGTTCCTTCAGGGGAATATCTGGGTATTCCAGACGGATCTCTGCCATCTCCCTTAGGGCTGTCGGAAGATTTTGAAAGCCGTAATGGGTTTTGATGTATTCAATATCCTCCACCTGTCTCGTGGCGGCATTCACGGTCTTAGCAATATTGGCCGTCTCGCAGTTTACCCGGCGGTTCACGGAGTTTCTCATTTCTTTCAAAATTCGGAGATTCTCCAGATTCATCAGGGATACAGGCGCTTCACACACATTCAGAAGATCCACGATACCGGAGCCCTCCTTCAGATAAACCACATGATACTTTTTCCGAAGAATGATCTTTGACTCAATATCGAAATTTCCCATTATCTCCTGAAGCTGTCCGGCCTTTGCCTCATCCGTGCAGTCAAACTCCAAATGATAGCTTTTGGAAGGATCGCTCATGGAGCCCACGCTCAGGTATGCCCCCCGCAGAAAAGCCCTCTGACAGCAGGAATTTTTCAAAAGAATCCTGCTCACAGGCTCCTCCAGATTTCCAATTTTTTTCAAAATTCCATCCATTTTCTGCCGGTCTAGTGCCAAACCAGATTCTATATTAAATGTTTTTTTCAATAATGTAAAGCATTTTTTCACAACAGTTTCATTTTCTGTCTGAAGCCCAATGGTATAGAAACCGTTCTCATCCCTGCCATACTGTCCGCAGAAATGCAGAATAGCGGCAAGCTCCGCTATTTGGCAGTGTCTCGCAGGACTGAAATGCTTCGCAAGTTCTTCCTTTACCTCGCCGGAAAAAGACATCCTCTGATCCTCTCCATTTATAAAGCAATATCTCTGTGATACAGCTTAATGCCATAGGTTCCCCGGTCCTTCATTCGCTTGTACAATTCGCCCGCAAGGGTGACGCTCCTGTGCCTTCCGCCGGTGCAGCCAACAGCCACCACTAAACTGTGTTTTCCTTCCTTTACATAGCTCGGGATAAGGAACTGTATCATATCCACCAGCTTTTCCATAAAAATCCCGGCTTCAGGAAAGCTCAGCACATAGTCCTGAACCTCTTTATCGTTTCCGGTTTTTTTCTTCAATTGGTCAATATAAAAGGGATTGGGCAGAAAACGCACGTCAAATACCAGGTCCGCGTCCACAGGGATACCATGCTTGAACCCAAAGGACATCACAGTTACCATGAGACTATTATATTCCTCATTGTCCACAAAAATGCGGTCGAGCTCCTCCTTCAGTTCCCTGGTCAGCAGATGAGTGGAGTCAATGACATAATCGGCGTTCTTCCGCACATTCTCCAGTACCTGACGCTCCCTGCGGACGCCGTCCTCCACCCTGCCTTCCATGGCCAGTGGATGTACACGCCGGGTTTCCTTGTAACGCTTGATCAGTGTGTTCTCATCCGCTTCCATGAACAGGATCTCGAAAGAATAGCCCTTGGCTTTCAGCTGTTCCAGGATTCTCGTGGCATCCTCAAAGGACTGGTCAGAACGCACATCCAGACCCAACGCCACCTTGCTGACCTCACTGTTTGGCATGGAGATCAACTCCACAAATTTCTCCACCAGAGAAACAGGGAGGTTGTCCACACAGAAAAAGCCTGCATCCTCCAGCATTTTCAGGACGGTACTCTTTCCGCCCCCACTCATGCCGGTTACAACTACAAATCTCATACATACTCACCTTCCGATGTTCAGACTGCGCAACTGGCAAAACTACTCTAAATAGATGACCTCCGTCTCCAGATTCACACCAAACCTCAGCTTAACGCGCTCCTGCACCTCACAGATCACATCCAGCACATCATGAGCCGACGCGTTTCCAACATTGACGATAAAACCGCAGTGCTTGTCGGAAACCCTTGCGCCGCCGGTCTGGTATCCGCGCATTCCGGCATCCATGATGAGCTTTCCTGCATAATACCCTGCCGGACGCTTGAAGGTGCTTCCGGCACTGGGATACTCCAAAGGCTGCTTGGCACGGCGTCTCTCGGCCAGCTCCTCCATTTTCGCCTGAATCTGGTCCCTCTGCCCTTCCGCAAGCTCAAAAGTAACTTCCGTTACAGTAAAAGTATTTTTTCTGAGGGCACTGGTGCGATAGCCAAACTCCATGGTGCTATTGTTAAATTCCAGGAATTCTCCCTGGCGGCTCACTACCCTTACCTGTTTCACGACCTGACTCAGCTCCCCGTCATAGGCTCCGGCGTTCATCACAACGCCGCCGCCCACTGTGCCCGGTATGCCTGACGCAAATTCCAAACCTGACAGCCCATACTGAAGCGCCGTTTTTGCCACCTGGCTGAGCAGCGCACCAGCCTGGGCAATGATACAGCGTCCCTCCACACGGATCTGGCTCATATTCTTTCCAATCTGCAGGATGACACCATGATAGCCGTGATCGCTGACAAGAAGATTGCTTCCATTCCCCAGGATGAAAAAACGCTCCTCCACCAGAGTCAGATATTTCTGGACATTTTTCAGCTGTTCCTCATTCTCCAGTTCCAGCAAGCAATCGGCAGGCCCCCCTATCCGAAAGGTAGTGTGGCCTGCCATCGGCTCCTGCAAATGAATATT
>JAFLRN010000113.1:1230-6522 GCA_022511385.1 Acetatifactor sp. | reverse complement strand
CTATTTTTTCAAATAGGCGGAATTTAATTGTGGATTTCTAAACTTAATGACATTGCTATGACCAGACTGTGTTTTCTGGAACTCTTATAGAGTGGAGTGGAAATCATATTAGAGTAGGCAATTCTTATGGTCAGGATGGATATATAGATTACACACAGATTTGTATAGTAAACGGCTATGCCAGAGATGAGCAAGTATGGAAGGAAAACGGCAGAGTAAAACTCTTTATGATGTATGTTAATGACCAGCCCTACGCTCGTCTTGAACTTGAGGATACCATAAATCCCCAATATTTTACGATACCGCAGGGGGATATCAGGGTGGCAAACGGTGAGGAAGTGACATTTAAATTTGTAATAGAGGAAGTATATCCTGGCACCGTGTATGAAGATACCTGTATTACGGGAATAGTAGTTGATTTTGGAAATGTACCTGAGGAACATTGATTATTCAAATTGATGCTATGTCTTTGACGGAGAGCGACGGACTTTTATATGAAAAGACCGTTGGTATTTGAGGGTGTGCTTATGGGAAAAAAGATTAGTATAATGTTGTTTATCTGCCTTTTGACAGGTGCAGTATCCGGCTGTGGAACAGAAGTGAGCGCTCCGTCGAACTCTGTGGCGGTTTCGAAAAGCTTGGTAACCAACAATGATTTTACAGAGAGCGAAAGCACTGTAGATAGTGAGGAGAACTATAGCACGGAAACGGTAGACGGGGTAGAGAATGAAGACTTCGGACATGACGAGGACAGGGAGATTGGTTATAACGAGCAGTCTTATGACGAGTTCGGTAACTGTATCGAAATACGATACTATGATGTCGACGGAAATACTAATGGGTATACGCAATACGAATATGACACTTCCAATAATTTAATATTGGAGACCGATTACGATGCGGAAGGAAACGTCATTTGGTGGTACGGGTATGACTATGATGAGGCTGGCAATCTGATAGAAGAAATTAGTCTTAGTATCAGAATAGAATATGAGTATGATGAATTTGGAAATAAAGTAAAAGAGATAATGTACGATGGGAGTGGTGACTTTATGTCCCAAACAGAATGGATATATGAATAATATGAAGTGTTGTTTACATCTCACTAAAAATTCTTAAGAAAATCTTGCGATTCAATAAATAATTATTGAATATCAATAAAAATGTATTGACATTCATAAAATCCCCTGATATAGTACACTATAAGAGAAAGACAGAAGCAGATTCATAAGCGACTGGAAAGAGAGGCGTCAATGGGAAAAAACGGTGATGTTAAAACAGAAGATGTAAAAAACAGAAGTTCGAAAGACAGGGATATTACGGCAAAAAAGAAGATTTTGACCACATGGACCAAGTATCTGCTGGATTTTATGTTCTATTCGGGAATTTTGGTGACGGCCACCCTGCCCATCAGCGTGAAGAAAATCGGAGAGGTGATGCCACAGCTGATCGAGCACTATGAGGAGACGGTGATCATCTATTTTGTGCTGGGAGTGTCAGCCTGCGTGCTGCTTAGGGAGTTGCGGAAGATATTCCGCTCTGTGCTGGCGGAGAACTGTTTTGTGCAGGAGAACGTGGTGAGTCTGCAGAAGATGGGGAACTGGAGCTTTTTTATTGCGCTGATGTCGGTGGTGCGGAGCATCGTGTATATGACCATTGCCATGGCTGTGGTGGTGCTGGTCTTTGTTATAGCAGGGTTGTTCAGCAAGGTGCTAGCCTATGTGTTCCAGGAGGCAGTGCAGTATAAGGAAGAAAATGACCTTACGGTGTAGCAGGGGGTGTGGATAAGCTGGTGGAGGTAGTTAAAGCGATAATAACGGGATTGAGATACGTTGTATTTTGCTTTACCATCACGCTCTCCATGTTCTGGTTTGCGCTCTACTCGGCTTTTAAAGTGGATGAGGGAGCTTACTATGAGGCAGCTTATCTGATGGGAGAGCAAAGTGATGAATTAAAAGATATGCTTGGCTTCTCTGAGTTTTCCACCCTAACTATAAATGGGTATAGCTGTCCGTTAATATCATGGCCGGACGATGCGGTGGGCTATTATACCTTTCGCATCACCATTTCGGATGAACAGTATCTGGATTTTCTGGAGTTTATTGATAAGGAAGTAAACCAGTCATTCCGGCTGGATAACGGGGAGAAGCCGTATCGGATCATAGCCAGGGGAGAGATGACATATGCAGTTTTCGGCAAGGAGCAGCCCTGTGTTGTGGTTCATGAAGACGGCATGCTCCCAGGCAGAATGCTTCATGGGATGAAGATCGAGTATATCATAGATCTTGAGTCGGATGGAGGAATTTACGGATATCTCTGTAGCAATGGCAAAGCACGCCGATCCATGAAGGATCTGGTTCTTATCCCTGTTTTTTTGTTGGTGTTGTTCCTGAACTGCCTGATTATTCTGCCATATAAAAGGATAGGACGTTTTTTGAGCACATTAAGAAATGAGGAAGAATAGATGGGAATTATAGTAAATCTTGATGTAATGATGGCAAAGCGGAAGATGGGACTTACGGAACTGGCAAACCAGGTGGATATCACCCTGGCGAACCTTTCCATCTTAAAAAATAACAAAGCCAAGGCTGTCCGCTTTTCCACCTTAGCGGCCATCTGTAAAGCGTTGGACTGCCAGCCGGGAGACATTCTGGAGTTTGACCCGGTTGAAGAAATAGAGATAGTGGAAACAGATACAAGGGAAAAAGATACAGAGGAAACATAGAGAAAAGAAGCAGAAACTTCGGTCATAACTTGAGACTGCCAAAGGGCACATATTGCAGACAGGCAGCAGAAAAGAGGTAAAAATGAGTGATCTTAACCAGGGAACCTGGGCGGAGAACATAGGGAATACTGCGCCCCAAAATAACACGGAACAGGCATCGGCGATAAATAATGCAGCTGCTGCGCTGGGAACATTTCAGGCAGCACCACCACAAAATTATACAGTGGTACAGGGACAAGTCACGCCGGACACGGAAGAGACAAAGCGGTTGAAAGAAAATTATGGATTTTTTGGCCCAGTAACCTTTCTATACGCCGTCTTCTATGCTCTCTGCATGTACCGCAATGGCTCGGGGGTAACTTACCCTTTTTTCGTGGCAGGCAGTCTCTTACTTTTGTACTTCTCGTTGTCAAAACTGGGGACTACCTTAAAAAGAGGAAGCATCTTTTACATGGCAGCCATGCTGCTGCTTGGCATATCCACCTTCTGCACCGACGACGGAAGACTGATCTTTTTTAACAAGCTGGGAATATTCCTGCTGATGATGAGCCTGCTGCTCAAGCAGTTTTTCAATACCTCAGAATGGAAACTGGGCAAGTATCTGGCCAGTATTGGCATGACAGTGGTCTCCTGTATTGGAGAGCTGGATCGACCGGTGAAGGACGGCCTTCGCCATCGGAAAGAGCGTGGAATCAGCGTCAACAAAAAGGTATGGTATGCTTTGCTGGGACTTATCATAGCCGTGCCTGTGCTGTTGGCAGTGCTGCTGCTTTTGGCCAGCGCGGATGTAGTGTTCCGCCAGATGACTGGAAATATTTTTGAAAATATTCGGCTGGGGAACGCGATGGGTGTGACTTCTCGTATTGTGGTGGTATACTTTGTCACCTACGCGCTGACGGCATTTCTGTGCAAGCGTAATATCAAGGAGGAGGTCCCTGACAGGAGAAAGGGCGAGCCGGTGTTGGCGATTACTGTTACAGGACTCTTGACGCTTTTGTATCTGCTGTTTTGTATTGTACAGATTGTCGGATTGTTTCTGGGAAAAATGCAGCTGCCTGAAGGATACACCTATGCTATGTACGCCAGGGAGGGATTCTTCCAGCTGCTGGCGGTGAGTCTGTTCAATCTGGTGATCGTGCTGGTGTGCATGAGCTATTTCAAGGAAAGCAGAGTGCTGAAGGGAATACTGACAGTTATGTCACTTTGCACCTTCGTCATGATTGCCTCCAGTGCACTGCGTATGGTGATCTATATCCGGTTTTATTATCTGACATTCCTTCGGATCCTGGTTCTGTGGTCCCTGGCGGTACTGATGTTTTTGTTTATAGGCGTGTTGATCAATATTTTCAGGGAGCGCTTTCCTCTGTTCCGCTACAGCATGGCAGTAGTGACGGTGTTTTATCTTGCCCTGTCCTTTGCCCATCCGGACTACATCATTGCCAGAGTAAATGTAGCAAATGCACCCCATGAGGACATGAGCTGGTGGACGGAGGAAGAGGCGCTAAAGGCTGCAGACGACTTCTCTCAGGCCGACATGTTCAGTGGGAGGTTCTTCCTGGCATTCCAGCCATATCATGACTATTCCTATCTTGCCGGTCTCAGCGCAGATGCAGCGCCGGTACTGATTCAGTACCTGGATGAGCTGGGATATGACATGGCGGCTTTTGGGAAGGACAGCGCTGTGGCTTATGCTAACAAAATATCCGGCGACGGTGTTTACCGGGGTAAAAAGGACGGCTTTGGTTATTTTTGGATGGAAAGGATGCAGATCCGGACGGAAAGCTTAGGCATCCGTACTTTCAATGTGTCTAGATACTGGGTGGTGCAGGGGTTTGATGACCTGAGGTAATGTGAGAAGGGGAATTATACAAGTGCTTTGATGATTTCCAGCAGAAAATATTAAAAAAGGACTGACAAGGAGCGACGAATATTTTTTTGTGAGGGAGGATTCATTGATGAAAGTCAATGTAGGTAAACAGGATAAAATGAAGCATAGTAAGCTGGCAGCCCTGTTGGCGGCAGCAGGAATGTGTTTTTTGGCAGGCTGCGGCGCAAGACTGCAGCTGCCGGAGATGCCTGTTGTATATCAACAGGCGGTAGGTGACGAATATACCTATTTGACAGAGGACAACAAGGTCTATGTGCCATACTGTCCTTATGAAAGTGATCTGCTGGGAAAATGTATTGGTTATTGTGACATTGAGAGCATGGAGAGCGGCGATACCGTCCGAGTGTATATCTGTGAACTACAAGGCTATTCCTCCGACCAGTGGATCGTGGAGGTGTTGGACACGGGCTACACCAGGGAGGGAATGATTTTACGGGAACTGAATGCCACGGAAATTCCAGAAGGATTAAGTTCGGAATATGAGTGGAATCGGATAGATTATTAACAAAGGAAGAATTATTTCTACTGACAAGCGCAAGTCAGCGGCTGTTTTGCAGAGGGTTTTGTGATTATTGTATGATCATATCAGGAGATAACTGCCTGACTAATTCCCTCAGACGCTGGATTTCAGCGTCTTTGCCTGCAATTTCAGCGTCTTTGCCTGCAATTTCAGCGTCTT
>JAFLRN010000113.1:0-1130 GCA_022511385.1 Acetatifactor sp. | reverse complement strand
TTCAGCGTCTTTGCCTGCAATTTCAGCGTCTTTGCCTGCAATTTCAGCGTCTTTGTCTGCAATTTCAGCGTCTTTGCCTGCAATTTCAGCATCCTTTGCGGCAATTTCAGCCTCTATGCTGGCAAGCATGGCTTGCTGGTCGGCAAGTACTTTAGTCCTCACTTTGGCCATCTCTTCGGCAAGTCTTTCAGCTAACATCTCCTCTACAATTACACTGGGGAGTTTGATCAGTGGCTCTGTCATCCGCTTTACCTCCTTTTGCAGCTGTGGATGCCCCGTCAGCACCCTGTTCACAGCGAAACGAAACAGCGTCATATAGTTTTGATACTCCTGTTCCGTTAAATACTCATTGTACAACTCTTCTTTCAATACCAATATAACTTCATTCAAAAACTCTGTCAACTCTTTTTCTGTCAGAAGATGTTTTGCTCTGGTTTTCAGCCTGGGACGCAAGCGGAGAATGATATAGGGAAGAAATAAGTTCAGATGCTTCTGATGTATTTCCTCCAGGGAGTAGGTCTGAATCCTGACTGTGGGAATTTTGTAGATATGTTCACTATTATCCTGAAAAACTACACGACACTGAAGATAATCCGGAAGATTATTATTTTTCTCGGGATAGATCACTACGGAATGTGGGAAATGTAATGTGATTTCTTCGGTATCACTGTCCATGGTCTTCGCGTGTGTGATGGCAAATCTCACATCATAAGCAAACATTCGTATGACCATTTCGCTGTCATTTTTCATCTGACATTCCAGGTGGTAATAATCTGTGTTTGCTACCAGCAGAGCAATGTCCATAAACGTGGACCCGGGAGTATCCTGCTTACTTTCCTGAAAAGAGGAGGTTTCCGAATTGAGCAGTACAACAGGAGCTTCTTTGGGATAATCCCGACCGTAGACCTCCTTAAAGAGAGGAAACAACTGGGAGGGCATGGTAGAAACGATGGCTTTGAGGATCTCATCCCACAGCTTACTGCCATCGAGAGTAGAGGGTTCTGTCATAGGTTTTTGGTCGTGCATAAAATAGTCCTTTCCTTTACAACAAATGTTAACGGGTTGCAAAAGCTGCGAAATGAGGCGAAACGCCGGAATTGGTTGACAGCCGGACTGGCATGTCACAAATC
>JAFLRN010000112.1 GCA_022511385.1 Acetatifactor sp. | reverse complement strand
TAAAATCATTCACATCGGCTCTGGTTATCAGATACTCCGTAAAGTACATATATTTATAATCTACTTTCCTACATTGTTTATCGCTGCCTGTGCTGCCGCCAATCTTGCAATAGGTACCCTAAACGGTGAGCAGGACACATAGTCCAGACCGATCTTGTGACAGAACTCCACGGAAGCGGGGTCGCCGCCGTGCTCGCCGCAGATGCCGAGGTGCAGCTTGGGATTTACGGGCTTGCCAAGCTTGATGGCAGTCTCCATCAGCTTTCCTACGCCGATCTGATCCAGCTTTGCAAAGGGATCGTTCTCCAGAATCTTCGCGTCATAGTAGCCGGTCAGGTACTTGCCTGCGTCGTCGCGGGAGAAGCCGTATGTCATCTGGGTCAGGTCGTTGGTACCGAAGCAGAAGAAATCAGCCTGCGTAGCGATCTCGTCGGCAGTGATTGCTGCTCTGGGGATCTCGATCATAGTACCAACCTCGTACTCCAGCTTCACGCCTGCTGCCGCGATTTCTGCGTCAGCGGTCTCTGTAACAATCTTCTTTACAAACTTAAGCTCCTTTACCTCACAGATCAGAGGGATCATGATCTCCGGCTTCACATTCCAGTCGGGATGAGCCTTCTGGACCTTGATGGCAGCCCGGATCACAGCCTTGGTCTGCATTCTGGCGATCTCAGGATAGGTGACTGCAAGACGGCAGCCTCTGTGACCCATCATGGGATTGAATTCATGTAACCCTGCGATCATCGCCTTGATGTCATCGACAGACTTGCCCTTCGCCTTGGCCAGCTTCTCGATGTCAGCTTCCTCGGTGGGCACGAACTCATGCAGAGGCGGATCCAAGAAGCGGATCGTTACAGGGTTCCCCTCCAGAGCCTCATACAAGGCCTCAAAGTCGCCCTGCTGATAAGGCAGGATCTTATCCAGTGCAGCCTCTCTCTCCTCGGCAGTATCGGAGCAGATCATCTCACGGAATGCGGCAATCCTGTTCTCATCAAAGAACATATGCTCGGTGCGGCAGAGACCGATGCCCTCTGCACCCAGCTCCCTGGCCTTCTTTGCATCTGCAGGAGTATCCGCGTTGGTGCGCACCTTCAGTTTTCTGTACTTGTCCGCCCAATTCATGATCCTCTCGAACTCGCCTGCAATGGTAGCGTCCACGGTAGCAATCCGCTCGCCGTAGATATTGCCGGTGGAACCGTCGATGGAGATATAATCGCCCTCGTGGAACTCTTTTCCGGCAAGGGTGAACTTCTTGTTTGCCTCATCCATGATCATCTCGCCGCATCCTGATACACAGCAGGTTCCCATGCCCCGGGCAACCACTGCTGCGTGGGATGTCATACCGCCGCGGACGGTCAGGATACCCTGTGCCACCTTCATACCTGTAATATCCTCAGGAGAGGTCTCAAGACGGACCAGAACCACCTTCTCTCCTCTCGCAGCCCATTTCTCAGCGTCCTCAGCGGAAAAGACAATCTTACCGCAGGCAGCGCCGGGAGATGCGCCAAGACCCTTGCCCAGAGGAGTTGCTGCCTTCAGTGCCGCCGCATCAAACTGGGGATGCAGCAGGGTGTCAAGGTTACGGGGATCGATCATGGCAACCGCCTCTTCCTCGGTCCTCATGCCTTCATCCACCAGGTCGCAGGCAATCTTCAGTGCAGCCTGAGCGGTTCTCTTACCGTTTCTGGTCTGCAGCATGTAAAGCTTCTTATTCTCAATAGTAAATTCCATGTCCTGCATGTCTCTGTAATGATTCTCCAGAGTTGCGCAAACAGTCTTGAACTGCTCATAAACCTCGGGCATGACCTCCTGCATCTTGGAGATGGGCATGGGCGTACGCACACCTGCCACCACATCCTCGCCCTGAGCGTTCATCAAAAACTCGCCCATCAGCTTCTTCTCGCCGGTAGCAGGATCTCTTGTAAAGGCAACACCGGTACCGGATTCGTCGGACCAGTTACCGAATGCCATCATCTGCACGTTGACTGCGGTACCCCAGGAATAAGGGATATCGTTATCACGGCGATATACGTTCGCACGGGGGTTGTCCCAGGAGCGGAACACTGCCTTCACGGCTCCCATCAGCTGCTCCTTGGGGTCATCGGGGAAGTCCTCTCCGATCTTTGACTTGTATTCAGCCTTGAACTGATTAGCCAGCTCCTTTAAGTCAGCGGCAGTCAGCTCCACATCCTGCTTCACGCCTCTCTTTTCCTTCATCTGGTCGATCAGCTCTTCAAAATATTTCTTACCGACCTCCATTACGACGTCGGAGTACATCTGGATAAATCTTCTGTAGCAGTCCCATGCCCATCTCTCGTTTCCGGTCTGTGCAGCAATGGTATTTACAACAGTCTCATTCAGGCCAAGGTTTAAGATGGTGTCCATCATACCTGGCATGGAAGCTCGTGCGCCGGAACGGACGGAAACCAGTAGAGGGTTCTTTGTATCGCCGAATTTCTTTCCGATGATCTCCTCCATCTTTCCGATATACTCGTTGATCTGACCCTGAATCTCGTCATTGATCTGTCTGCCGTCCTCATAGTACTGAGTACAAGCCTCCGTGGTAATGGTAAAGCCCTGCGGCACAGGCAGGCCAAGATTTGTCATCTCAGCAAGGTTTGCCCCCTTACCACCCAGCATTTCGCGCATTCCCGCGTTACCTTCCGTAAACAAGTACACCCATTTCTTCATGTTTGCCTTTCTCCCTTCCCATAGAAAATTTTTATAGAAAAAATCTCTACTTGTCCTATTATTGTAACAATTTACCATAAAAATGGCAAGCAAAAAATGGTTATTATGTGAATATTCTGAATTCTTATGTTATTTTATCTACATACCCCTTACAGGTGACGCCCAGCCCTGCCAATGTCCTGACCGCAAACGCGCTTCCGCTCGGCCCCGCACATAACCGCGTACAGCTGACGACCGTTACACGGTAGGCTGCTTCTTTGGCAAAAAACTGTCAAAGATATAAATGTCAAAATGCTTCTCCGCCTCGTCCAGTTCCTCCTGGCTCTTGATGGTCCAGGCAGCGGCTGTGCTGTGGTACAATCCTCTGCAGAGGCTTCTGGAGAGCATTCTGGGATACTTGTGGTTGTAAGCAATAAAGTCCGGTTTCCCCAGCCAGTTGAACAGCAGATTCTGAAGAAGGAAGTATAGCGGCCCCCAATACTCTCCCTCCTTGTGAAAAGCATCCGCCAGCTGCCCTCTCACCACATGACGCCGGTTGCGCCGGTACCAGAGCACGCCCAGAGGGTTAAAGGACTCTATACAGTACATCCCCTTATACTCGGACAGCAGCTTGTCGGCCGCCGGACATACGGATGTATCCGTGGCCTCTATCTTCAGCTCCACAATCAGCGGCACCCGGCCGTCCACCAGCTGCAACACATCTTTAAACCGCGGAATTTTCTGATCTGATTCGCACAAAGACAATTGCTGCAGCTCCTCATAGGTGCGCTGACAAACTTTTCCCTCCACACCGCAGACCCGTTTCAGTGTATAGTCGTGGAACACCACCGGAACGCCGTCCTTTGTCATCTGCACATCCATCTCGATGCCAAAGCCAGCCTCAACCGCTTTCCGAAAAGCCCGCATGGAGTTTTCCGGGGCATCGGAAGCATTGTCATGCAGCCCCCGATGGGCATACAGCCAGTTTCGAAAGGGCGCGGCATCCGGTCGACCCGTCATTCTTGGCATGATCATCATCAGATATAAAAATACAAGTATCAATACGCATCCCAGACAGATCAGCGCGATTATCAACAGTTCCATGTTCTCATTCATCCTTTCCCCACCCTCGATATGTATGTCTGCTATCCTACGCTTTCGCAGAAACCAGCTACCCTCTAACTCTTTTCATCTTTTTCAACAGCCCCCTTCCAATGCTTAAAAAGGCTTTAAGGCTGCCTCAAACGAGCAGGGCTTCTGAACTTTCTCAATCATCCACGTCAAAATTCTCCAGCAGGCTTTCCTTTTTCTGGGGCTTCACATCTCCGTGCCGCACCTGGGTCATGGTCAGGAACGCCAGCAGAGAGAAAAATGCCGCATAGGGGAACAATGTCCTGTAGGAGACATTCTCCAGCAGGAATCCTGACAGCACTGGCGTAATGATCTGGGCTGCCATGGAAAAGGTGTAATAGGTGCCCGTAAACTTTCCGATGTCACCGCCCTGACTCATGGCCACGATCATGGGATAGGAATTCACATTAATGGCCGCCCAGCCCACACCGATAAGCGCAAACGCCACATTGATCAAAGGATGATAGGTATTTACGAAGACCGCCGCCAGATAGCATACCGTCATCAGCAGCACTCCACCGATAATCGTCTTCTTTCGTCCAAATCTGGCGGAAATATTGCCGATGGGAATATAACTGATGATCGCTGCTACCATGGCCACCATGAGACAGTTCGCAAAGCTTCCGCCCTCCATGCCCCAGACCACCCCGGTATACCGGGAAAAGGCTGTGGTCACTGCATTGTAGGCCGTATACCAAAGGAAAATGGAGGCCAGCATAAACAGCATGCTGCGCTTTACTTCTCTGGGTAGTTTTGTTGTACGTGGCTCTGAGGTTTCTTCCAGCTTTGATTCTTTCTCTGGCTTTGATACTTTCTCTAGCTTCGAGTCTGCCTCCCGCTTTGAGCACTCCTCCGTCTTAGCTCCTTCATACGCCGCAACAGCTCCTTCGGTGCTCCCAGCAGCTGCGGACTTTTCTGTATTTCCGGCATCATCCGCATGCTCCGACACTCCTGCTGCTGAAGCCGCACGCTCCGCCTCTTCCAACTCTTTCCGAAGCTTATTCTCCCGGATGGTGATGAGCAGCACTCCAACCGCTACCGCCATCAGCGCAGCTATGCTGGCAAACAGCGGCAGATAGCTGGGTCTTTTTCCCTCTCCCACCAGGAATCGGATCATGATCAGGGCGTACACGCCGCCCACTGCCCCCATCAGATTGATCACCGCATTGGCACGGCTGCGCAGTCTGTTTGGTGTCAGGTCCGGCATCAGCGCCACCGCAGGGGAGCGATACAGCCCCAGGGACACCAGGGTCGCAAACAGAGCGATCAAAAACAGCACAAGATTCTCCCCTCTGTCGGCAATGGGCAGCATCATCATGAACACCACCGCCAGCACCGTGCCGCCGAGAATGAAGGGTGTCCGCTTTCCAAGGGGCGTGTTCACCCTATCCGAAAGGGAGCCGAACACCGGCAGCAGAAACAGTGCGAGCACGTTATCCATAGCCATCAGCACTCCCGTCACCGTCTCCTTCAGTTCAAAGGTATTCTGAAGGATCAACGGTATAATATTGTCATACATCTGCCAGAAGGCTGAAATGCTTAAGAAAGCTAGTCCTATAAAAAAGGTGCGTTTGTAATTCAGTTTTGTCTCCATAAATGTTTCCTCTCTTCTTCGTGTCCAGCTCTGTATTATTCCAGACTCTGTATTATTCCAGACTGTGCTTCATTCCCGACTATGCCTCATTCCTGGCTATGCCTCATTTCTGGCTATGCCTCATTCCTGACTATGCCTAATTCCAAACTACGCTTCATTCCAAACTACGCTTCATTCCTGACTATGCCTCATTCCAAACTATGCCTCATTCCAAACCACGCTTCATTCCAAACTACGCTTCATCTCAGGTTCTGCCTGGCATGAGCCTGGCACTTCCGCTCATGTCAACTATATACTTCCAGTTTACCAGAACCCCCCAGCTATAGGCAATCCTTCTTTTCAAAATCTTTCAAAAATTCTGCACTCCTTTATAAATGCCTTTGTAAATGCCCTAAAAATGCCATTTTTACTTGCATTTTTCACAATTTCATGTAAAATGGAGAATAGTTGCGCGCTCTTTATAGAGTACAGTTGATATGGCGCAGAGAGCAGAGAGGAACAGATAGAGAGGAATAGATCATGATAAGTGCAAATAATGTAACCTACCGTGTGGGCAAGAAAGCCCTGTTCGAGGATGTAAACATCAAATTTACCGAAGGAAACTGCTACGGTCTGATTGGGGCAAACGGCGCCGGAAAGTCCACATTTTTAAAGATATTATCCGGAAACCTGGAGACCACCAAGGGTGACATCGCCATCACCCCGGGCCAGCGCCTTTCCGTGCTGGAACAGGATCATTTTAAGTATGACGAGTATAACGTCATGGACACCGTCATCATGGGCAATGAGCGGCTGTACCAGATCATGAAGGAGAAGGACGCCATCTATGCCAAGGAGGATTTCTCCGATGAGGACGGTATCCAGGCCAGCGAGCTGGAGGCGGAGTTCGCGGAAATGGACGGCTGGGAGGCGGAATCCAACGCTGCCATGCTGTTAAACGGCCTGGGCATTGACACTGAGTTCCACTATTCTACCATGAAGGACCTGGACGGCAACATGAAGGTGAAGGTGCTGCTGGCGAAAGCTTTGTTCGGCAACCCGGATATCCTGCTGCTGGATGAGCCCACCAACCACCTGGACCTTGACGCCATCGCATGGCTGGAGGAGTTCCTCATTAACTTTGACAATACCGTGATCGTGGTATCCCACGACCGTTATTTCCTGAACAAGGTCTGCA
>JAFLRN010000111.1 GCA_022511385.1 Acetatifactor sp. | reverse complement strand
CTCACGCAAACAAGGCAACGCTCCGCTGAACTAACTGCCAACTTCGACTAAGGCGTGTAAGGTCATCACGCCTAAGTCTGCGTAAGCAGTGGATTTCATCTCCGCTAAGGGCGCCTTTAAATGGTTTGCTTAGAGCATACCCACCGCCAGGTGCCTGTTACTAGCAAAAAATGCCATATTTAGTTGACCGACTTGGTCAGTCAGTCGCAACATCCTTTGATATTACTAGGTTTCTTGACATCAATATAGGCTTGCTCGTAATCTCCGCAGTGGAGGATGGGAATCAGGGGGTCTGGTTGTTCCAGGGTGCGTTTTACGTCGATGACGCGCTGGTTGGCGCTGCCCTTCCAGAGGAGTTTTTGGTCGTGCTGTTCTTCTATGAATTCTCCGTCCACTATTACATCCACATATTTCATCATGGGGTAATATAAAATATTTTCCCAGCTGTCGCCGGTGTAGAGCCAGATGGTCTTTTCCGGGTATTTCTGCTTAATCTCCGCCATCAGTTCCCGCACATCCAGGCGGTTTGCCGGGTGGAGGGGATCGCCGCCGGAAAAGGTGATCCCAGATATGTAGCTTTTGTTCAGCTGTTCAAAGATTTCGGCCTTGGCCGTCTCGTCGAAGAGAAGGCCGCCGTCCGGATCCCAGGTGACGGGATTCTGGCAGTTTTTACAGCAGTGATTGCAGCCTGCCACCCAGAGCACGACCCGAAGGCCGTCCCCATTTAACATATCGTCCTTGGTGATGTTGTGGTATCTCATAATATTACATGCTTTTCCTTTCCGCAATCTCCGCCATCTTAGCGTCATTCAGCCTTGTAGCGCCGTGTACCCGCGAATAGGACAGATACCCGTTCATCCTGTCGATCTTGGTCAGATTTCTGCTTCCACACTTGGGACATACATCCATCTCCAGTTCCTGGTGGCCGCAATCGTCGCAGTAGGCCAGGGAGAGATTCACGCCCTCATAAAAGCCCATGTCCATGGCACGACGGATCAGGGTCTTCACCGCCTCAATGTTATAGTCTATTGGGTATTTCACATATTGTATCTTTCCGCCGTTGCTCAGATCCCAGAAACGATCCTCCAGATCCTGCTTCTGGATCGGCGTGATATCCTCGGTCACATGGCAGTGGAAGCTGTTGCTGACGTACTCTCTGTCGGAAACGCCTTCCACAATGCCGTACTTCTTCCGGAACTGCTTCACCTGCAGTCCGCACAGGCTCTCCGCGGGAGTGCCGTAGATGGCGTACAGATGGCCGTCCTCCTCCTTGAACTCATTAATACGGTTGTTGATATACTCCATCACCTCAAGAGCAAACTGACCATCCTCCACCAGGGATTTGCCGTTATAAAGCTCCTGAAGCTCGTTTAACGCCGTGATGCCGAAGCTTGCGGTGGCAGACTTAAGCAGCGGCTTTATCTTGTCTGTCAGCTGCAGATGACCGCCCAGGAAACCGCCTTCGCAGTAAGCCAGAGGGTTGGTTGATGCTCTCATCTCGCCCAGGTATGCATAGGTGCGGATGTGGAGCTGGCGGATCAGGTTCAGGTAATAATCCAATACCTCATAAAAGTCCTTGCTCTCCTTTCTTGCCCTTGCCAGGATCATCGGAAGATGTAGGGACACTGCGCCGATATTGAACCGGCCCACAAATACGGGGACATCTTTATCGTCAGCAGGATGCATGCCTCCCCTCTCGTACCAGGGAGAAAGAAACGCCCGGCAGCCCATGGGAGAAATGATCTTTCCGTACTGCTTGTACATGCTGGCCACATAGCCCTTGCCTGTCAGACTCAGCCAGTCGGGATACATGGTCTTTGCGGAGCACTGCACCCCTGCCTCAAACACGTCCTCCAACGGCTTTCCGGGGCCGTGAAGATTTTCGTCATATAAGAACACGATCTTGGGGAACAGAACGGGCTTCTTGCACTCCTTCTTGCCCTGTCCCTTTCTGCGCACATTCAGCATGGTGATGGTTGCCAGTCTGGCAAATTTCCCGGTGCCGGTACCTGCGGTGACTGTGATAAAGGGATAGTCTCCGCGGCTGCTTGCAACTGTGTTGAACTTGTACTCCCAGCCCTGGAAGCCCTGCTCAAACTCCTTCACCACATCCGCATAAGCCTCCGCTTCCGCCGTATCCTGGTCAATGCCCAAGCGCAGATACTTGTCCACACATCTCTTGTAGGACTTCTCTGCGTAAGGCTCCAGGATCAGATCCACACTGGGTACAGTAAAGCCGCCGTACTGCTGGCTGGCAGCGCTGAGCACGATATCTCCGATCACGTCGAAGGCCACATCCAGGGTCTTGGGCTCGTTGTACCAGATGTTGCCCATCTCAAAGCCGCCGGTCAGAACGCTCTGCACATCAAACAGACAACAGTTCATGGTGTCTCGCCTTGCGGACATATCATGCACATAGATATAGCCGTCCCGGCAGGCCTGGATTTCCTCGGTGGTCATAAAGAACTTCTGATACAGCTCCTTATTCAGCTGATTAAAGATCAGGCTTCTCTTCGTGGACACCAGTGCGGAGTCCGTGTTTGCGTTCTCCTTGTCTCCGATGTACATGATGGACTGGCTCTTCTTGTACACATCGTCCAGCATCCGAACGAAATCCTGCTTGTAATTGCGGTAATCCCGGTAACTCTTTGCCACCACCGGCTTCACCTGCTCCAGGGCGCTCTCCACTATATTGTGCATGACTGGGATGGGGATACTGTCAGTGTCCAGTTCATTCACCTTATCGACGACAAACTGGCAGATATGGCACTCCTCTTCCTTTGTAAATTTGGTCAACGCCCGATAAGCGCTCTTACCCACGGCACTAATAACCTTCTGTACATTGAAAGCCTCCTTGCTGCCGTCCTTCTTGATCACATAGACTGTTCTGGCAGGCTGAAATTCCGCCCCATAATTGATCTCCTCTGTGACTGCCTGATCAAAATTGCTGCTCATTGCTCCCATCCCTTTCTGCTTTGTAACGCAATGCCGAATTTTAGCTTTCACTAAATCGTTCTTTTACCTGCGCCCCACGCGAAATAAACCCTATACCAGCTCTTCTTCGCCGGTTTTACACCTTGATCATTTAACACTAAATATAGATTAGCCTTCTTGTGTTTCATCAATATCTTGTACCTGATACATATCAGTATAGTTTAGAATGCCACGATTGTCAACGAAAGAGTACAAAAAAATTCACCTAAATTTATTTTGAAAATTTAGGTGAAATAACAATGGCATATTCTGACTTTTATTCTTCCGCGGTATCAGGCCCTTCCTGAGCCCTGTGAATGGGTTCCGGAAGCTCGGAGCGCATTCGCATGGTAGCTACAATATCCGTCAGCCAGCTCTGGTATTGCTCTCTCACTGAAGCCGGGCTGATCACCACCGCCTCCCTGCCAACGCCTGCCAGCCATCCAAAAAACTGTCCGCTGACCACCACCCTGGTACGAATGCGGAAAATCCTATCCGTCATGGGCCGAATGTCCACATCCCGCCCAAACCGGTCCAGCACCACACCCACCAGGCGGTTGGGAAACTGCAGCGTTACCGTCTCCTCCTGCCCTCCAAACATGCCGAAGGTCTGGTTGGAATAGATGGCAGGGTCCGTCTTATCAAACTGATCCATCCCTTCTCTGGAATCCTTCAGCACCTTAACCTGGCCCATCTTATCCACCCGGTAATGCTTCATGATCCCGTCCTCGCTGTCAAAGGCCGCCAGGTAATAGTTTTCCTCCCTCCAGATCAGTGCCCAGGGACTCACCCGTCTCTGAACCTGATCCCGGGGCATCAGCTCCTTTTTCAGGCTCCAGTCCAGATACTGAAAACTGATCTGCTTATTCTCCTGAATGGCCCTGTGAATGCTGTCTATGCTATAATAAATACTCTCGTTTTCCGTCTTGATCCGTCCGGCCACATACACCTGACGCTGCAGCTTACCGGCATCGTGTTTTCCTGCCAGCTGCTCCAGCTTCTTTATCAGACTCCGGGATTTCCGAGTGGTGATAAACCGGGAGGACTGGACTGCATCCACCAAAAGCTTAAGCTCCGCCAGCTCAAAGTCCCGGCCTGCCATATAATAGCCGCCGCCCAGCCTGCTGTGCACCTGGATGATGTCATAGCCGAAATCACAGAGCCTTGCAATGTCATCATAAATACTCTTCCGCTCGGAATGGATACCGTTTGCATCCAGATAGGCGATAATATCCGCTGTGCTGGCCGGATGATTTTCGTCCGTATTTTCCGTCAGAAGCTTTATGATATACAATAGCTTTAGTTTTTGTCCCGCCGACTTTGCCATGTATCAAAAACCCCCAGAATCTCATATATCATGTGCAGATCGCTGATCTCGTAATCCGGCTTATAGGGTGTATCGTTCACTGTCTCGTCCGGCCTGTACCAGCAGGTGGCAATGCCGGCCTGAATTCCGCCTCTGATATCGCTGGACAGGGAATCTCCCACTATCAGGATTTTGGAGAGTTCTTTCTCCTCCACCCGCTCCAGACAATGAACAAAAAACTCTCTGTCGGGCTTTGGCGCGCCCACCTCTTCGGAGACAAACACATCGTCCATGGTCTCCAGAAAGCCTGCAAGCTTCAGTTTATTCCTCTGAGTGGCGGTAATTCCGTTGGTGACCACATACTGGCGCACATGACCGTGGAGCGACTTGCAGATGGTGAGCGAATCGTCCTTGTGGGATACTACGCTGCCCAGGGCCTCCTCATATTCCTTCTGAAAGGATTTCAGGTCAATGTCTCTGATACCGTACTCCTGAAACAATTGCAGGAACCGGCCAGACAGAAGCTGTTCCCTCGTGACCTCACCCAGCTCATACCGTTTCCAGAAGCCCTTATTGATTTGGGAATAACGCGCAATCTGCTCCTCCGTGATCTCCAGTCCCACCGTATGAAAGCATTTGGTAATGGCATATCTCTCGGAGTACAGAAAATCCAGCAGGGTGTCATCCATGTCCCACAGTATTGTTGTAAACCGCTTCATTTGTATCCCCCTGTCTTTTTCCTGTCACTCCATATTTTAGCCTTCAGATTCCTTTATGTCCTTACAAAGTTCCTTTATGCCCTCTCGGAATCTTCAGCCACAGCCTCCGCCGCTGCCTTTGCATTTTTTCTTTTTGCCAGGGTCAGGCCAATTGTGATAGCCACTGCACCCACTGCCAAAATAATGACCATCAAGACACCATAGGATAAAAAAGCGTTTATAAAGCTGATCAGTTTTTCCATATTTCCTCTCATTCCGCCGCCGAAACGGCTCTTGTTATCTAGTTTTAGTATACCAACGCAGATGATTTACGTCAAGCGTCTTTGCCACTCTCCCGTCTCAAGGAATTGCTCCGCCTGGACATTGGCAAGCCTGATAATGTCCTCGTCGTATCCCATCAGCTCCAGCAGCCGGATGGCGTTCCTCGTGGTAGCCTTTCCTTCAAGAAGCCTGTAGTTGAACACTACGTCCCCCTCCCGGATATCCTCCTCAAAATGGTAATTGTCAAATTGGTCACCCAAAAGATCCGTCAGTTCAATATCATGAGTTGCTGCAAAACAGAGAATGCCTGCCTTTCCCAAAGAGGCTAAAATCTGAGTGGAGGCCGCGATCCGCTCCACTGTGTTTGTTCCCCGCAGCACTTCGTCCACAAAACACAGTACCGGACGTTTGCCCTCTGCGGCTGCGTCCAGAATTCGCTTCAACGCCTTAATCTCCACAATGTAATAGCTCTCCCCGCCTCCAAGGTCGTCCCGCAGGGCCATGGAAGAATACACATGGAACAGGGGCGCCCGGTATGTATCCGCCGTGCAGGTGTGGATGGTCTGGGCCAGAACGGCATTCAGTGCGGCCGTCTTTAAAAAAGTGGACTTGCCCGAGGCGTTGGATCCTGTGAGCAACACGCCCCGAGTGGTCGAAATGCTGTTTTTCACTGGCTTTTCCAGAAGTGGATGATACCCTTCCTTCAGCTCCATCTGCATCTCTTCCACAAACTCCGGCAGACAGTATCCCTCCTCCAGGGACTGACGGAAAGCCCAGACAGAAATGGCTGTCTCCAGAAAACCTGTGATCCCAATCAGGGCATCCACATCCTCAATGTGGTCCCTTAGGTGTTTCAGCATGCCGTTAAACTTGATCAGATCCACATGGAATACCATGCGGATATAATCCATCAGAATTTCAATGGGATTGCCCGAAGCGTTGGTTGTTCCCCTGCCTGGAGACATGACCCAGAAGGAATTGCGCCGCATGGCCTGCATGGCATGTCTGTGACGGTGCAGCTCCTCCCATTCCTCAGCACAGACAGGGATGGGCTGTTTTTCCAGTCTACTGCAGACGTCTAATAACCGAAGCACATAGGCAAAGCTGGTGATGTATGGGTCAATCTGGCCCTTGGCTTTGAAATAGGTCAGGATATTGTAGAGGGTTAGGGCTACAAGACCCATCAATCCCAGCGAGAGATTAAAAAACAGAAGGACAATAAACGGCAGGAATAGGATATCCCTCAGAATACTGCCCCTGCTGGAACGTTCTCCCAGGTAATCCAGGTTGTCCAGATAATCGTAAAGGGAATATTTTCCTGTATAACCGAGTCTGCGCATGGAAAGCTGGATTCGAACTCTCTCATCCGGGTGATTGTTAAAGTAGTCAACTGTCTCCTCCAGATGTTGAAGCGTCTTTTTGTCCTGTCGTAGACTTCTCAATGTATAGTAAAGATACTCCTCTCCTGATGCGGAAAGGGTATAGTTCATTTTCTTGAATAAGTCATCCATTCCCAGGTCGTTCCAGGTGATGTCATCAATCTGGCCGTCTTCGGGGTGTCTGCGGTAGTAGCTGCCCATTCTTTCATAGCGCTCGGCGGCATATTTCTTGTCACGGAGCTTTTCGCAGTGCTCGTACAGATCTCGGATATATTTCCTTTCCTGCCTTTTGGCTCTTGATGCTTCCAGAAGGAAGACTGCCAGCACTAACACTATGGAAGCCAGCAGCATGATTAGGTATTCCATATCGAAATTCCTTACATAAAAATATTGATATTATATTACATTTTTTGCACGTTATTTTTCCGGTCGTAATGTTTTCCGGTAGTTATTTTTCTGCTAGTAATTTTCTGCCAGTAATTTTTCGCAAGTGACGGCATCGTGCGGTGGGTGTACTCACGCAACCTAGACAACGCTCGGGTGAACTTGTTCACCCTCTGAACATAACTGCCAACTTCGACTAAG
>JAFLRN010000110.1 GCA_022511385.1 Acetatifactor sp. | reverse complement strand
CCCAGTTGATCAGGTTGGAGCGGTAGCGCTTGGTGGCGTACTCGTTGGCAATGTTTGCCCATCCGCCCAGCACCTTCTGACAGGAAGCTGCCTGCTCTCTGGCGGAGCCGTCTCCGGGCTTCACTGCAAAGATGGTGGAGCCAAAACCTGTGTTTGTGTGGTCTGCATCCGGGTACTGGGTCTTGATCACACTCATCAGTTCCTTCACCACGGGCAGCGCGTGGCAGGGATGACCGCCGTTCATGCGCTCGGTCTCAGCCTTCTGGATTTCTTTTGCTCTTGCCACATAGTTAGGGTCCTTGCGGCTCAAAGTAAACTCCGCCAACCCCAGAGGATTGGAGCGGTAGGAGGATGTCTCTCCGGAAGGGATCAACTCGTCGGTAGTGGTGACGGGATCGTGAATCTCACTGACCACTTGGAGCACCAGATTCTCCGGCAGCTCACCCATAGCGGGCCAGTCCTTGATATTGGGTCCAAACTGGATCTCCACATCAGGATCCGCCACACCGTGGGAATCAAACACACGGTTTTCATAAATCTTGCTGTCGAAGTGATATTTATATTTTCCAATTTCATCGACAAAATCCGTGGCCGGAGTCAAAACACCCTTGTTTGCTGCTGTGGCTGCAATAGAACGGGCATCCATCAGGGCAACGGAGGAAATCTGGCCGCTCTGCAGCTTACTCCCCTCACGGTTGGGGAAGTTTCGGGTTGAATGCCGAATACTGAAAGCATTGTTTGCCGGCGTGTCGCCTGCACCAAAGCAGGGGCCGCAGAAGGCGGTCTTCAAAACAGCGCCGGTCTCAAGTATCGTGGCAGCACAGCCATTTTTGATCAACTCCATATATACGGGCATGGATGCGGGATACACGCTTAGGGTAAAGCCGTCGGCACCTATGTACTGGCCTTTTAAGATATCTGCAGCGGCGCAGATATTCTCAAAACCGCCGCCTGCACATCCGGCAATGATACCCTGATCCACTATAAATTTACCGTTCTTTACCTTGTCCTTCAGGCTGAATTCCACTGCGCCGTCCAGGCTCACCAGGGCGCGCTTCTCCGTCTCGTCCAGAATATCCATCAAATTTGAATTTAGCTCTTCAATAGTGTAAGTATTGCTGGGATGGAACGGCATAGCAATCATTGGCCGCACCTTGGACAAATCCACCTCAATGAGTCCGTCATAATAAGCTGCTTCACCGGGACTTAACTCCTTGTATTCGTCCTTCCTGCCGTGAATCTCGTAGAATTCTTTAATCTCAGCGTCCGTCTGCCAGATGGAGGAGAGACAGGTAGTCTCCGTAGTCATCACGTCAATGCCGATACGGAAGTCCGCACTTAAGGATGCCACGCCAGGTCCCACGAACTCCATTACTTTATTCTTAACATATCCGTTTTTGAACACAGCGCCTATGATAGCCAGCGCCACATCCTGAGGGCCAACTCCCTTCACAGGGGTGCCTGTCAGATACACGCCCACAACACCGGGCATATTGATGTCATAGGTCTGATTCAGCAGCTGCTTTACCAGTTCGGGACCGCCCTCGCCCATGGCCATGGTTCCCAGTGCGCCGTAGCGGGTATGGGAGTCGGAGCCCAGGATCATCCTGCCGCCCCCTGCCAGCATCTCTCTGGCATACTGGTGGATTACCGCCTGATGAGGGGGTACATACACACCGCCATACTTTTTCGCACAGGTCAGGCCAAACATGTGGTCATCCTCATTGATGGTGCCGCCCACCGCACACAGGGAATTGTGGCAATTGGTGAGGACATAGGGCATGGGGAACTTTTGCAGCCCCGATGCTCTTGCGGTCTGAATGATGCCCACAAAGGTAATGTCGTGACTGGTCAGCTTGTCAAACCGGATCTTCAGTTTGTCCATATTACCGGAGGTATTATGGCTCTTAAGGATACCGTAGGCGATGGTATTCTTTGAGGCCTCCTCACGAGTAATCTCTTTGCCTGTCTTTGATCTTAAAGCGGCAGCTGCCTCGGGTCCGTCAGGCACAATTTCCGTGCCGTTTACCAGATAGGCGCCGCCCTGCAGTAATGTTACCATAATATATCCTCCTTAGCCCGTTCAACCGAATCCTTACCACACACACCAGATATTATATAGGAAAGTCAAGGCCGTTGCAATGAAAAAATGCCCAGAACAGATGTCAATCGGGGTAATTTTGAATCAGACGGGCGATTTCGTCCAAGTTGATCTGCAGCTCTTCCTGATAGAGCGCCAGACCGACCTTGCCTTGCAGGGGCACCATATGCGCGGTGAAGTCATCCCGCCAGTCGTAAGTAACCAGCATGCGGCGCTGGGGATCCAGAATCCAGTATTCCCGCACACCCGCGTCCACATATTTCTGCAGCTTCTTGATATAATCCTTTCGTCTCGTGGACTCCGAGACAATTTCCAGGCAAAAATCGGGTGCTCCCATGATCCCCCACTTGCAGATTTTGCTCCTGTCGCACAGAATCAGGATATCGGGCTGTACCATGGTCCTGTCATCACAGTCAAGACACACATCCACCGGTGCCATCATGGGAAGACAATCTCCATTTTTGCTTTCTATAAAGCTGCTGATCTGAGTAAACAACTTTCCCAAAAGATGCTGGTGGACAAAGGAAGGCGCAGCCATGTTGTAAAGGATTCCCTCAATCAGTTCTGCACGCTGTTCATCCGGCAGGGTATAATAATCCTCCAAAGTGTACTCTCCTGACTTTCGGGGACGGTCCACAGTATAAGCTCCGGCTTCTCTTACCATCGGAGGACGCCCGTTCTCAGGGCTACTTATATCATATACCGGTTTCTCAGTGAGCACCTGTTCCAGCGCACGGCGGGTGGCATACCTTGGATGCTCTGTCTCCCCGGAGAAAATCTTCTGCAGGGTTCCCAGCGGCACACCGCTGTACTCGGACAACTGAGCCAGACTGTAACCCCTCTCCTGCTTGATCTGTCTCATTTCTTCTAAAGTCATATGCTCACATCCTTCCTACGGTATGCTCCGCCAAAATTTCCTGTATCTTATCTAACTTCAGAATATCTTCTTTTTATCCGTTTGTCAACCTTTTTATTTCCATTTATGCCCGAATTTTATCCGAAAATCCAGTTTATAATGAAATGGGCGGTTTATGATCATATGACTTCAGCGTGGAGACTAATTTTGCGTCAAACCATTCGCTTCAACATAATACCAATAATTATTTTCAAACTTGCTTTCCATATGACAGATCAAATCTGTAGCAAAATCCCAATACAATCCTGTGTCCACAGCTATTACCACTTTCACATTCCCATTCTCCCAGGAAGTGACATGGCCATATTCCGGGCTGTTCACATCCGTGTTGATTTCAAGAGACAACATTCTATCCTCGTGAATGATATCAGGGTTCAAAAAAACAACAGCTGCGATGGCATCCGAACAGCTTCGTTTATAATTGATATCTCTTCTGTATAAGCTGTATTCATTCTCTATCCAGAGTTTTGAGATAAGGGTATCATCTTTCGCATCCATTAAATCATACACAGCTTTGTTCAAAACAGCCGTTTTGGCGGCATCATGGGGGATGACCGTCTGGGAGGGAAACGCGCTGTTAAAGCAGATATCAAAACTTTCTGCGTCATAAAAACAGTTAAAATCAGCATATGGCGTAAAAGTGCCATATCCATCTATGATAGTTCCCATATATATGATTCCTGCAGTATTAGCCGCAAAAGAAGGATCCTTTTGACAGGCAAGGGCAATGTTCGTCGCCGCACCTACTGAAATAATGGTCACTTCCCCTTTATAAGTATTTACCTGCTCTATTACAAAGTCCACGGAAATTTGTTCCTGTGGGTCTGTATGAGAATATCCCCATTTTCTTTCATAAAGAGAACCCAGGTCATGATATTTCGCAGGCTCTACATACTCATCAAAATGATACATAGCTCCCCAGCGGTCAATCCGTCCAACTATTTCCGCTTGTTTTTCCAAATCTCTGATACCGTTGACAGGAATATCCGTTCCCATGAACACCGGAATATCTTCTCTTCCGATTCTTTCCAGCTGATTTAACGCAGCATTAGCGCCGTATGCCACGAAATTATTACCGCCCGTGATCGTAATGCCCAGAAGATCGATCAGTCCTAATGTATCAGCCTGAACCAGAAGACACATACACATTGCGTCATCTCCGAGGTATGTCATATCACAGTCCAGAATGACCTTAGGAGGCACCTCAGCCAGGGAAATACCGTACTCACTTGCAAGATATTCTGCCGTTTTTCTGTCTGCTGCAGTTTTTGTACTTCCACATCCTGTCAACAGGATACAAACAATTATCGCAATAACTGATATCTTTTTCATATGAACTCCTCGTTATGAAACAAGGCACACAAAAGCATTCCTGCTAATGTGCGCCTTGTATACGTGCATTCGTAATTTATTAAAACGTCTTCTTCAGCTCTACCTTATCCAGATGCCATATCTCATCCACATACTGCTGGATGGTACGGTCTGAGGTGAACTTACCGGAGCCCGCCACATTGAGAATGGCGCTCTTTGCCCAGCCGGATTTATTTCTATATGCCGCCTCCACTCTGGTCTGGGCCTCCGCATAGGAACGGAAATCCTTCAGAATGAAGTAGGTGTCCGCCTTGGATGTGGACAGCGTGTTCAACAGAGAGTTGTACAGAGGCCTGAACAGCTCCTTATCGCTGAAGTAAGTGCCGTCAATCAACTGGTCAAGAACTCTCTTGATATCCTGGTCATTGTTGTAGATGTCCATGGGATAATAGCCGCCGTGCTGCTCGTAATTTATCACTTCGTCGGAGCTTAAGCCAAAGATGAATGCATTCTCCTGGCCGACCTCCTCCACGATCTCCACATTTGCGCCGTCCATGGTGCCCAGGGTGAGAGCACCATTCAACATGAACTTCATGTTGCCGGTACCGGATGCCTCCTTGCTGGCGGTGGAAATCTGCTCGGATACATCCGCTGCCGCAAAGATGATCTCCGCATTTGATACGTTGTAGTTCTCAATGAACACTACCTTGATCTTGCCACCGATGGAAGCGTCATTGTTCACCACGTCCGCCACTGCGTTAATAAGTTTGATGGTCAGCTTAGCGTTCCGATATCCTGCAGCCGCCTTAGCGCCGAAAATAAATGTTCTGGGGAAGAACTCCTTCTCAGGATTCGCCTTCAGCTCATTGTAAAGATACATCACATGGAGGATGTTCAGCAGCTGTCTCTTGTACTCATGAAGACGCTTTACCTGTACGTCAAAGATGGAATCCGGATCCACCTCAATGCCGTTGTGCTCCTTGATGTACTTTGCCAGCCGCAGCTTGTTCTTGTACTTAATATCCATGAAATCCTTCTGGGCCTTGCTGTTATCGGCAACATCCTTCAGCTTTGCGATCTGAGGAAGATCCGTGATCCATCCGTCACCCACCTTGGATGTCACCCAATCAGCCAGCAGGGGATTACCGTGCAGAAGGAAACGTCTCTGGGTGATACCGTTTGTCTTGTTGTTGAAACGGTCCGGGTACATCTCATAGAAGTCACGCAGTTCCTGCTTCTTCAGAATCTCAGTGTGAAGCCTTGCCACACCGTTTACAGAGTAACCGGCCACAATAGCCATATGGGCCATCTTCACCTGTCCGTCGTACAGGATCGCCATCTTGCGGATCTTCTCCTGTACATCCACACCGTAGATGTTGGAATATTTCTGCTCAATCTCCATCACAAACCTACGGTTGATCTCCTCCACAATCTGATATACTCTGGGCAGCAGCCTGGAGAACAGGTCAATGGGCCACTTCTCCAGCGCCTCCGCCATGATAGTATGGTTGGTATAGGCACAGGTATGGGTCGTAATATACCATGCCTCATCCCAGGACAGGTTGTATTCGTCCAGCAGGATGCGCATCAGCTCAGGCACCGCCACAGTGGGGTGGGTGTCGTTGAGCTGGAAGGTCACCTTCTCATGGAAACGACGGATGTCTTCATGATTTTTCATATACTTTGCCACTGCCCTCTGCACGGACGCAGAGATAAAGAAATACTGCTGCTTTAAGCGCAGCTCCTTTCCGGCATAGTGGTTATCGTTGGGATACAGCACCTCCACAAGGTTTCTGGCCAGATTCTCCTGCTCCACAGCCTTTCGGTAGTCGCCCTGGTCAAAGGAATCCAGCTGGAATACCTCCATGGGCTCCGCATCCCAGATGCGTAAGGTATTCACGATTCCGTTACCGTAACCCACAATGGGCAGGTCAAAGGGTACGGCTCTCACCGCCTGGTAACCCTCCTGCACAAAATGGCTCTGGCCATTTTCATCGGTGCGCAGCGCCACATAACCGCCAAACTTTACGGTCATAGCATACTCAGGACGGCGCAGTTCGAAAGGATTTCCGTCAGCCAGCCAGTTGTCCGGTACCTCTACCTGGTAACCGTCGCGAATCTCTTGCTTGAACATACCATAGCGGTAACGGATGCCACAGCCGTAAGCGGGATATCCTAACGTTGCCAAAGAATCCAGGAAGCAAGCTGCCAGACGTCCCAAACCACCGTTTCCGAGAGCAGCATCGGGCTCCTGGTCCTCCACCAGATTCAGGTCCAGCCCCAGTTCTTCCAGAGCCTCCTGAACAGGCTTATAAGCCTGCATGTTGATCAGGTTGTTACCCATAGCGCGGCCCATCAGGAATTCCATGGACATATAATACACCATTTTGGGATCTTCCTTCTCGTAAGCCTTTTGAGTATCCATCCAGTTTTGGATGATCTGATCCTTAATAGCAAGAGATGCTGCCTGGAAGATCTGCTGGGGAGTGGCCTCCTCCAGCTCCTTACGGTACTGTGTCCTGATATTGTAAAGGACGCTTCTCTTAAAAAGCTCTTTGTCAAACTTGAGCTTCTCTATCTTCTCTACCTTCTTTGGTGCTGAATTCTTCATATAGATGATCTCCTTTAATATTCTGTTTCTTGGTGTTTGAAACATATAACAGGGTTATTATATCAAAATTCCCATACAATTCCAACAACTTTTTATAATTAACTTTCTATCTGTTTTATCATCAGTAGTTCACAACTTGCCAAGTACATACACGAGTGACGGCATCGGGCGGCGGGTGCGTCACCACAAACGCCGCCCGATACCTGTAACCAGCCCCGCCCCGGCAATGTTTCTCCGGCAGAATGTTAAAAACACGTCGGCACTTGGCGAGGTACTTTCGAGCCTAG